>DASTAI010000040.1:0-5991 GCA_035712865.1 Solirubrobacterales bacterium | reverse complement strand
CTCGGCGGGAATCCTCGCCCTCTGCGCCGCCGGGATCGCCGGCTGGGGGCTCTACCGGCGCTCTAGGTGAGCAGCCCGACCTGGCGCAGGATCGAGACCGAGTCCGAGTAGACGTCCTTGCGCTTGACGAGGCCGTCCTCGTAGGGGATCACGTCCACGCCGCGCCACTCGATCGTCCTCCCCGTGGGCTCCGCCTCGAGGTCCCCGCGCCGCATCGTGTTGGTGTGGGTGGCGGTGGCGGTCCACTCCTGGGTGATGACGCCGTCGCGCACGTACAGCCGGCGTGTCTCGAAGTGGATGTCGGGCCACGTCTCGAAGATGGCGCCGATGTGCTCCCGCACCTCCTCCCCCTGAGCCGACTCGCCGGCCGTGTGGTTCTCGAAGACCATGTCGGACGCGTGCATCGACATGATCGCGTCGAGATCGTGGTCGTTCCATGCCTCGTTGTAGCGGCCGATCGCCTGCTCGAGATCCTGGGCCGAGTCCTCTCCCACGGGTCGAGAGGATATGTTCGACGCACCCGGCGAGACAAGGGGAACGCGAGGAGGACGAGATGCCCGACGGCTACACGATCAGCAGCGTCGACGACTTCGAGGAGATGGAGGGAAGCGGGAACGCGACCTGGCGGCTCGCGCGCAAGTCGCTCGGGGCGGAGGCCTTCGGCTTCAACGTGGTCGACATCGAGCCCGGAGGGCAGATCCCCGAGCACGACCACACCGGCGACAACCAGGAGGAGGTCTTCATCATCCTCGATGGGCAGGCGACGATCGTCACCGACGGCGAGGAGCACGACGCCCCGGCCGGCACCTTCTGCCGCTACGCCCCCGAGGTCAGGCGGACGATCAGGAACAACTCGGACGGGACGGTCCGCGCGTTGCTGATCGGCGTTCCCGTGGATTCCGGCTACGTGCAGATGCCCTGGGGCTAGGCCGCGCCCAACGCCCGCGCTCTCAGCCCGAGAGCCAGCTTCCGCCGGGAGGGACGACGCGCAGACCCTCCGCCAGCCCGGCGGCTCGCTCGGCGCCGAGGTCGGCCACACGCCCCGCTCCGCTCTCGGCCATCAGGTCGGCCAACTCGCGCCAGGCCAGGCCGACTGGGGCGACCTTCGCCTCCAGGCCGCCGCCGCTGAGGCCGCTGAAGCGGCCGGCCAGTAGCCGGGCGTCGTCGGGCGTCAATTCGCCGAAGGGCTTGTAGGCATCACCGACGTACACCTGCGTGGCGAGCACCTCGTTCTCGTCGCTCTCGGACATCGCCGAATTCTCTCGCAATGAGGCCGGTTTTTTGGGTTGCCTAATTTTCTTGACATTTGAGAAGAGGGGAGTAGGTTCGCCGCGCCGGGTGGATGCGGCGGCGAAAACCCCGGCGCAGAGGAGACCAACATGTGCCTGGCGATTCCGGGCCAAGTGGTTGAGGTTGTGGATGATGCCAACCGCCTCGCGAAGGTGGACGTGGCGGGCGTCCAGCGCAATGTCAACGTGGGTCTCCTCGACGAGGAGGGGGAGGGCGCGGTTCCCGGGGATTGGGTCCTCATACACGTCGGCTTCGCCATCTCCAAGGTCGACGAGGAGGAGGCGCAGGCGACGTTGAGCCTGCTCGAGGGCATGGGCAAGGACTACGAGCAGGAGCTCGAGGAGCTGAAGGCGAGCGTGATCGAGTGACCAGCCGCCACTGCATCTGGACCCGGCGCCGGCTCCGCCCCGGCTGCGGCGAGAGGAGCCCCGGAGAATGAGCGACGGCCTCTTCCCCAGCTGCGATCACACGAGGGGTTGCATCACCTGTGGGGACGAGGCGATTCGCATGAAGGTGGTCCGCGTCGACGCGGATCGGGAGTTGGCCCTCTGCTCGGAGGAGCGCGGGGAGCGAAGCAGCGTAGAGATCGCCCTCGTGCAGCCGGTCGCCGAGGGCGACGTGCTGCTGGTCCACGCCGGCACCGCGATCGCCCATGCCGAGAGCGAGGTCCCGGCATGACCATGCGCTACATGGACGAGTTCCGCGACGCGGCGCTGGGCCGGGCGCTCGCGGGGAAGATCCTCGGCGCCGTCGAGCCGGGCCGCCATTACAAGGTCATGGAGGTCTGCGGCGGCCACACGCACTCGATCTACAAGTACGGAATCGACGACCTGCTCCCCGAGAACGTGGAGCTGGTGCACGGGCCCGGCTGCCCGGTCTGCGTGATCCCGATGGGTCGCGTCGACGACGGGATCGCGATGGCGACGGAGAACGACATCATCTTCACCTGCTTCGGCGACATGATGCGGGTGCCGGGGTCGGAGAAGACCCTGACCGAAGCCAAGGCGGACGGCGCCGACATCAGGATGGTCTACTCGCCGCTCGACGCGCTCCGCCTCGCCAAGCAGAACCCTGATCGAGAGGTCGTCTTCTTCGCGATCGGCTTCGAGACCACCGCTCCGTCCACCGCCCTCACCCTGCGCCGCGCGCGCGCGGAGGGCGTCACGAACTTCTCGTGCATGTGCAACCACGTCACGATCGTGCCGCCCCTGCGGGCGCTGCTCGACTCGCCCGACCTGCGCCTCGACGGGTTCATCGGGCCGGGCCATGTCTCGACCGTCGTCGGCTGCCGACCCTTCGAGTTCATCCCCGACGACTACGGCAAGCCGGTCGTCGTCGCGGGCTTCGAGCCGCTCGACATCCTGCACGCGATCCGGATGATCCTGGGGCAGCTCTCCGACGGGCGCTGCGAGGTGGAGAACCAATACGGCCGCGTCGTGCCCTACGACGGCAACCCGGCCGCTCTGCGGGTCATGTCCGAGGTCTTCGAGCTGCGCCCGCACTTCGAATGGCGTGGGCTCGGCTTCATCTCGCAGAGCGCGTTGAAGTTGAGCGACGCGTACGCGGAGCTCGACGCGGAGCAGCGCTTCGGCGTCCCGGGGGTTCGTGTGGCGGACCCGAAGGCCTGCCAGTGCGGGGAGGTGCTCAAGGGCGTGATCAAGCCCTACGAGTGCAAGGTCTTCGGCACAGCCTGCACCCCCGAGCACGCGATCGGCACCTGCATGGTCTCGCCGGAGGGCGCCTGCGCCGCCTACTACAACTACGGGCGCTTCGCCCGCGAGAAGGAGCTCGTGTGATGCCGGACTCCGCCGTCTCCGAGCGAGAGCAGAAGGTCCTCCGGATCATCGAGACCGCGCGCGCGAAGCGCCCCCGCTTCAAGGACGAGACGGTGACGATGGCCCACGGGGCGGGCGGCAAGGCGACGCAGACCCTGATCGAGGGCCTGCTCGTGCCTGCACTCGCCAAGGAGGGAGAGACCCTGGAGGAGATGGGCGATGCGGGTGTGGTCCGGATCGACGATCTGGGCATCGCCCTCTCCACCGACAGCTACGTGGTTCGCCCGATCACCTTCCCCGGCGGCTCGATCGGAGAGCTCGCCGTGAACGGCACCGCCAACGACCTCGCCGTGGCCGGCGCGAAGCCCCGGGCGCTGAGCCTGTCGCTGATCCTCGAGGAGGGCCTTGCGGCCGACGAGCTTCGCGCGCAGGTCGAGGCGATCGTGGCTGCCGCCGAGGCCGCCGAGGTCGAGATCGCGACCGGGGACACGAAGGTCGTAGAGCGCGGGCACGCCGACGGCATGTACATCTGCACGGCGGGCATCGGCAAGGTCGATCCGAGGTCCCGGCTCTCACCGCGAGGACTGCGACCCGGCGACCGCGTCCTGGTCTCCGGCACGGTCGGAGACCACGGCTCGGCGATCATGCTCGCTCGCGACGAGTTCTCGCTCGACGCCGAGATCCGCTCCGACACCCGGCCGCTCTGGCCGGCTGTCGACACCCTCCTCGACGCCGCGGGCGCCGAGCTTCACTGCCTGCGTGACGCGACGCGCGGCGGGGTCGCCTCGGTGCTCAACGAGTTGGCGCGGGCCTCGGGGGTGGCGATCAGCGTTCGCGAGGCCGACGTCCCGGTCAACGCCGCCGTGGCGGGAGCGGCCGAGATGCTCGGCATCGACCCGATGTACGTCGCCAACGAGGGAAAGCTGGTGGCCTTCGTTGCCCCCGAGCGGGCGGAGGAGGCCCTGACCGCCCTCCGATCGATCCCCGGCTGCGAGGAGGCCGCCGAGATCGGAGAGGTCAAGAGCGAGCCGCCCGGGATGGTGCTCGTCGAGACCGCATTCGGAGGCAAGCGGGTGATGGACCAACTGGTCGGAGACCCGCTACCGAGGATCTGCTGAACCTGGACAACCCCTAGGAGGAGAGATGGCCAACGCAGTCGAGTTCGTACCGGACCAGGAGAAGACGGAGGCGGTGGAAGCCCACGTCATCTGGATGACCACCGGCCTGAGCAGCGACGGCGACTCGGTCGCCATGACGTCGGCCGTCGACCCGAGCCTCGAGGACATCATCACCCAGGCGATCCCGGGGATGCCGAAGGTGATCGTCCACAACCCGGTGCTCGCCTACGAGAACGGCGACGAGTTCATGCAGGCCTGGTACGACGCCGAGGCTGGCAAGCTCGACCCGTTCGTCCTCATCGTCGAGGGCTCGATTCCCAACGAAGAGCTCTCGGGCGAGGGCTACTGGGCGGCCATGGGGACCGATCACGACACCGGTCAGCCGATCACCACCAATGAGTGGGTGGACCGGCTCGCGCCGAAGGCGGCGGCGGTCGTCGCGCTCGGGACCTGCGCGACCTACGGCGGGATCCCGGCGATGAAGAACAACCCGACCGGGGCGATGGGGGTGGCGGATTATCTCGGCTGGGACTGGAAGTCGACCGCGGGGCTCCCGGTGGTGAACATCCCGGGATGTCCGGCGCAGCCCGACAACACGACGGAGTCGCTGCTCTACCTGGCGCTCCACCTCGCCGGACGCGCCCCGGTCCCCGACCTGGATGAGGCCCACCGGCCCACCTGGCTGTTCGGGCGCACGGTCCGCGAGTCGTGCAACCGCGGCGGGTTCTCTGAGCAGGGAGAGTTCGCAACCGAGTACGGCTCGGACCACCGCTGTCTCGTGAAGCTCGGCTGCAAGGGCCCCGTGGTCAAGTGCAACGTGCCGATCCGCGGTTGGCAGAGCGGAGTGGGTGGGTGTCCAAACGTCGGCGGGATCTGCATGGCGTGCACGATGCCCGGCTTCCCCGACAAGTACATGCCCTTCATGGACGAGGACCGCTGGGGCGGCGTGGCCTCGAGCTTCGAGAAGTTCACCATCGGCCCGATCGTGCGCGGATTCCGGAAGCGGAACATCCGCAACAAGTTCGACAAGGAGCCCGAGTGGCGCCGGCCGGGGAATCAGCTGACCACCGGATACAAGTCGCGATCCGCGGGCTACTCGCCGCCCGGATCCTGACGCAACCAACTTCGAGACAGGAGGAGAGAGAGAAAGATGGCAACGACAGAGACTCCGACGACATCGAAGAAGGTCGCCGTCAAGGAGATGTCCTGGGACCCGATTACGCGCATCGTGGGCTCGCTCGGCATCCACACGGAGATCGACTTCGACGCCAAGAAGGTGGAGAAAGCCTGGTCGACCTCGATGATCTTCCGAGGGTTCGACATCTTCATGAAGGGCATCGACCCTCGGGACACGCATTTCATCACCAGCCGCATCTGCGGCATCTGTGGCGACAACCACTGCACGACGTCGTGCCTGAACCAGAACATGGCCTACGGCGTCAAGCCGCCGGCGCTGGGCGACCTGGGTTACAACCTGGCCGAGACCGCCGACTACATGTTCGACCACGCGATCTTCAACGACTGCATGGCGAACGTGGACTTCTGCGAGCAGATGGTCAAGGAGACCAACCCGAGCCTGCTGCAGAAGGCCGAGCAGGCCGCGGCGCCCGGACAGGACGTCCACGGCTATTCGACGATCGCGGACATCATGCGGGCGCTGAACCCGTTCACCGGCGAGTTCTATCTCGAGACACTGCACGTGGCGCGTTACACGCGCGAGATGTACTGCCTGTTCGGCGGGCGGCACACGCACCCCTCGACGATCATGCCCGGCGGGTGCAGCGCCGACATCACGCACCAGACGTGCA
>DASTAI010000039.1:0-8624 GCA_035712865.1 Solirubrobacterales bacterium | reverse complement strand
CGCCAGCCAGGAACCGGCGAGGATGAGCAGCAGCCCGGCGATCGCGCCGGCGCCCGGACTCTCGCCGAGCACAAGCACGCCGAGGGCCACGGCGATCACCGGGTTGATGTAGGTGATGATCGAGGCGCGCCCGGCACCGACTTCGGAGACGAGCACCATCAGGATCACGAAGGCCGTGGCCGTGCAGAGCACGCCGAGAACGATGATCGAGGTCAGCGCGTCTGCCGAGGGCGTGGAATCGGGGATGGTCAGGAGCGCCGCGGGAGTGAGGAGCGTCGCGGCGACGGCGAGGCTGGCGGCCATGGTGGCGCGCGGGTCGTACTCCAGGAGCTTGGTCTTGATGATCAGCGGGCCGATCGCATAGCCGACCGCCGCGGCCATGATGGCGGCGGCACCGAGCAGCGCGCTGCTCTGACCGCTGAGGTCGATCCCGACCAGGGCGACGACGCCGGCCAGTCCGATGAGCATCCCGAGCATCCTGGTCCGGGTGGGACGTTCGGTGTGGTCGACGCGCAGAGCGAGCAGTGCGATCAGCAGGGGCACGGTCGCGATGACGATGGCGGCCACCGAGGAGTCGACGTGCTCCTCGCCGGCGGCGATCAGCGGGAACGGAAGGGCCATCTCGGCCGCTGCATAGGCGAGGATCCAGAGCCGCGGCCCGCGCCAAAGCATCTCCAGGCCCTGTCTCGGGGCGATGGCGAAGAGCAGGACGGCGCCGAGCAGCAGACGAGACCAGGCGAGGAAGAAGGGGGAGACGCCGCCGTCCACCGCGACCTTGATGAAGAGATAGGGGACGCCCCAGATCACCGAGAGCGCCGCGAACGCGATCCAACCCCGCCGGCTCATCGGCTCAGGATTGCAATCAGGCGACGGCTACCGGTCTCAAATCCACGAACTCGCGGTCCGTGGCACGCTCGAGAGCTTCGGCGACGTCGAGCAGGAGGGCATCCCGACCCCAGCCGGCGAGCAGCTGCAGGCCGATCGGCAGTCCCCCGTCGAGGCCAACCGGCACGCTGATCCCGGGGACGCCGGTCAGGTTCGCGATCACGCCCTGACGGGCGTTGCCGGCATCCGCGGAGGTCATCCCCGAGGGCAGCTCGATCGTCGGATCGGCGAGCGGCGGCGCCACCGCCGGCACGGACGGCCACGCGAGCAGGTCGATCTCCTCGAAGAGCTCGGCCAGGTTGAGACGCGCCTGCGCCCGAGCACGGATCCCACGGGCCGTGAGGCTTCCCGGGAGCACCCCCCGCAGCTTGAGGACCCCGCGATTGAGGACGCCGAGCTCCTCCGGGAGCGCGTTCAGGTTCGCCGGCGTCAGATGGGCGACCTCCTCGGCCTGCGCGACGAGAACCGCTGCGGGGAGGATCGGGTCCTGGTCTGGGAGCTCGACCTCGGTCACCTCGCCATCCATCTCCGTGCGGAGGGAATCGAGCGCCGACTCGCAGGCCTCGCGGACCCCGGGGGCGGAGTCGCTCCAGTAGGGGTCGCGGATGACGCCGATCCGCACCCCGATCGCCTGTCCGGGGGAGAGCTCCTCACCGAACATCGCGGAGGCGAGCACCCGGCAGTCCGCGGCGTCGCGACAGAGGGGGCCCGAGACGATCGTCTCGGTGTTGGCGATGTGGTGGCCCTTCATGGCGGAGCGTCCGAAGGTCGGCTTCAGCCCGGTCAGGCCGCAGTAGGCGGCCGGGTAGCGGATCGAGCCGAGCCCGTCGGCCCCGATCGACCCCGAGACGAGGCCGCCCGCGACGGCGGCGGCGGGTCCGCTCGAGGAGCCGCCGGGACAGCGGTCCAGGGCCCACGGGTTGTGCGCCGCCCCGTAGACCGACGTATTGCCGGTGCTGCTCGAGCCGAGCTCGTGCATGTTCCCAACCCCGGCGATCACCGCTCCCGCGTCGCGCAGGGCGCGATACGGACCCGATTCACCCGGATGCGTCGTGACCCCGGGGACCGCCGCCGCGCCAACCGTCTCGGCGCGCCAGGGGAGCGGCCACTCGTCCTTGATGACCACGGGCACCCCGTGGAGCGGGCCGTCGGGGGCCTCGTCGAGCATTCGGCGCGACTCCTCCGGGAAGGTGGCGACGATCGCATTCAGGTCGCCGTTTCGCTCCTCGATCCGCGTCAGGCACTCGTCGAGCAGCTCGCCGGCGTCGATCTCGCCCGAGGCGATCCCGGCGGCCTGCTCGCGCAGTGAGAGGTCGAGGGCCGTCATCCGCCCGGGGCCCTCCCCAGGTCGGGGTTCATCTCCTGCTCGACGCCATCCAGGTCGGCGTCGCGAAGCACCGTCATGCCCGGCTCCCAGATCGACCAGACACCCGCCATCACCGCGCGCTCGGTTTCATCCGCCTCGATCCCGAAGCTCTCGAGGGCCGAATCGAGGTAGAGCTGGAAGGGGGATCCCGCCTCCATGTGCCGGACCCTACCGGGGCGGTCGAGTCGGCCGCACGCCCGGTTTGCAACGACCCCCGCAACCCTCCTGGAAATGAGGTGTTCAATGAAGCTCATGGGCCAGGACGCTCACCCATTTGCGCGCCTGCACAGGCTCGCCGTCGCTTTCGCCGTTGCGATCTTCGCGGCGGCGCTCGCCGCCCTGCTCGCCACGGGTGATGCGGTCGGCGCGCCGCGGGTCACCGTGCTCGGCGCGGCCACGCCGGCCGTGCCCTCCTGCCCGACCACCTGTCAGGCGGTCGGCAAGACGACCGGTTTCCAGACCTCGATCACGGGTTCGCGGAGCCCCTTCTCGGTGGCGAACCGAGGAAGGATCGTCGCCTGGTCGATCAAGACCGGCGCACCGAGCACGAAGCCGAATCCGAACAACAACAACCAGAGCGACTACGACTTCTTCACCAAGACCTTCGGTGGCAGTCCCAAGGCCCGGATCTCCGTCCTGAAGCCGATCATGAAGCAGATCAAGGCCGGACACCCGATCTACAAGCTCAAGGCCCAGTCACCGGTCGAGGACCTCTCCGGCTACCTCGGCCAGACCACGACCTTCACGCTCGACACCCCGATTCGGGTGAAGCCCAACAACGTCGTCGCGCTGACCGTGCCGACCTGGGCGCCGGCTTTCGCGATCAACCAGGCGGCGAACACGAAGTGGCAGGCCAGCCGCAAGCGCGGCAAGTGCAACAACACCGATGACATCCTGGCCGGAACGCCGCAGGACGCCCTCGGCTCGCAGCGGGCCTACGGCTGCACCTACAACACCGCCCGGCTGCTCTACTCGGCCACTGTCGTCGCCGACCCGAACCAGAAGCCCGGGTCGCCGACCAGGAAGCCGAAGAAGTAGCGACTCCTCCGGGATCGGCGCGCGATAAGAAGCGCGCAACGAGGTCTAGTCGCGGCGCGAATCAGTCCCGCACGACCGGCTTCTGGGAAGTTCCTGCGGGATATCCGAATGAACTTCCCAAGCAGTTGCTTTCGTCCGAGGGGCGGGCCGCTACTCCGACAGCCCCGCGGCTTCGAGGGCGGGTCCCTCGTCGTAGAACTCGCGTATCCGCACGATCATTCCGCCCCGGACAGTGAGCAGTTCGTAGTTCGTCGAGCGAACCTCGGCCCCGCTGAGCGCGCCACGGCCCACCTCCGTCGCCACGACCAGCACGTCATCGCCTCCGCAGTCGATGATCCGCTCCACGTCGTACCTGTATTCGTCGAAGCTGTCGAGCCACTGCTCCAGCCGCCGCCTGACCCCTTCTCTTCCCTTGAACGTCGTTCCGTCTTCCGGTGCCGTCCACTCGACCTCGGGATGGCACAGCGCCATCGTCCTGGGCATCGCCGCCAGCAACTCTGACTTGCTGCCCGCCGGCGCGTACCAACGGCTGACGAGCTCGACGTTCTCCTGCGACATCTCGACGACTATCTCGCACGAGACCCCTGCTTTCCATGCCGGGCCGCTAGCCGCACGCCTCCGGGTTCTGCTGACAGTGCTCCTCGAATGCCTCCTGCGGGCTCCCAGCCGGGGGCGGCACGTCATTGCCCGGGGAGTCGGGCTTGTTCGGGTCGGCGCCGTTTTGCTTCTTGCCCACGGTGGTGGTCGCTTCGGTTGTTGTCGGCTCGGTGGTCGTGCTTGTAGTGCTGGTCGTCGGGATGGGCGAAGTGATCGTGGGGATCGAGACGGCGGTCGGCTGGGTCGTCTCCTGGGAGCTGTCGCCGCCGCAGCCGGAGGTGAGCAGCCCTATCGCGATGGAGGCGAGCCCGAGCGCTCGGATCACGCGGAGCCGTCGAGCGCCGACTGGCGAAGCCCGCAGTACGGGCAGTCGCTGACGTCGAGCCCGATCAGCTGGTGGCAGCGCCGGCAGGCGCGGAGGTTCTCCGGGGCCCTGACCAGCGCGGACTCCGATGGTGCGAGCGGCAGGGTCGCGGCCACGACCCGCATCTCCTCGCCGGTTTCGCGGTCGACGTAGATGCCCTCGGGCTTGATCTTCGCGAGGGCCTCCCGGCCGGAGGCCGGTGCCCTCAACCGATAGGTCTGGTCCGGGTTCTGCATCGGCGCGCACAATACCGTTGCGCCGGATGCGAGTGCTGATCTTCCACGGCTACCTGCTGCACGGCACGGGCAGCAACGTCTACAACGCGAACCTCACGCGGGCCCTCGCCCGCCAGGGTCACGAGGTCCATCTCTTCTGCCAGGACCGGCGGGCGGACCAACTCGACTGGGTTCGGGACAACGACCGGATCACGGTCCACGTCCCGAACATCGGCGGCCTGCTCCCGGTGTTCGTCGCCGACCGCTACGAGGGGTTCGAGGTGAAGACCTTCCCGGAGCTCACCGACGAGGAGCTCGACCGCTACCTCGACGCCAACGTCCACGCCGTCAGGCAGGTCGTCGAGCAGTACGGCGAACCGGACGCCGCCCTCGCCAACCACCTGATCATGGGTCCCCTCGTCCTCGCCCGTGCCGGCCTGCGCTACGCGATCAAGGTCCACGGCTCGGATCTCTCCTACACCGTCGGGCCGCACCCGGAGCGCTTCGTCCCCTACGCGCTGGAGGGAACCGAGGGCGCGGCGGGCATCCTCGCCGGCTCCTCCCACACCGCCCGGGTTCTCTTCGAGACGTTGCCGGACCCGAGCATCCCCGACCGCACCAGGATCGGCCCTCCCGGCGTCGACGTGCACCGCTTTCGCCCGCACGAACCGGCGGCGGCCCTCCGCGAGGTGGAACGGCTCGCGGAGCGCCTCGACTCCGAGCGGCCCGAGGGCGACGGGAGTGGCGATTCCTTCGGCAGGGACGGACCTGCCATCGCCACGGCCCTGAGGGACTGGGCCGGCGGCGATCCGCGCGTTCTCTTCGTCGGCAAGTTCCTGGTCAGCAAGGGAGTCGACCTGCTCGCCGCCGCCTGGCCACTCGTTCACAGGCGGAGCGTCGAGCGGGGCGCTGACTCGCCGCGCCTGCTCTTCATCGGCTTCGGCGCCTTCGAATCCGGCCTGCGGGAGCTCGTCCGCGCGCTGGAAGCTGGCGACCTCGAGGCGGCGCGCGCGGTCGCGGCCCGGGGCCGCGGCTACGAAGAGGATGAGGACGCCCCCCTTCCCATCCTCACCGGCTTCCTCACCGATCCGCCCGAGGGCTACGCGGAGGCGGCGCGTGCCGCCGCGGGCTCCATCCTGATCGGCGGCCGCCTGGCGCACGACGAGGTCGCCGACGTGATGCCGGCCGCCGAGACCTTCGCGATGACCAGCACCTGGCCTGAGGCGTTCGGGATGGTCCCGGCCGAGTCGGCCGCCTGCGGGGTCCCGCCCGTCTCGGCCGATCACTCCGGCATGCGCGAGGTATCGCGGCAGCTCGCCGAAGTCCTCGACCCGGATCTCGCCCCGCTGCTGAGCTTCCCGGTTGACGCGGATGCGGTCGCCGAGCTCGCCGAGCGGCTGGACGGCTGGCTGGCCATGGAGCCGGAGGAGCGGCAGCGGGCGGGGATGGCGCTCGCAAGAAGGGTCGACGAGCTCTGGAGCTGGGAGGGAGTGGCGCGGACGGTGATCGCGGCGTCCCGGGGCGAGTTGCAGGCCCTGCCGGAGGTAGTCACGTGAGTGACAAGCCCCGCGGCGGCTGCTTCAGGTTGCCTGAATAGAATGCCGCCCGATGCGGGGTCTCCCCTTTGCCAAGCTGATCGCCGCGGTGGTCGTGCTCACGGTGGTCACCTCCGTGATCATGTTGATCCCCAACTGGAACGGCCAGGAGGCGTCGACCGCCGCGCCGAAGATCGACGAGCTGCTCGACGTGATGATCGTGCTCTCGTCGTTCGTGTTCTCGGTCGTCATCGTGCTGATGGGCTATGCCCTCTGGCGCTGGCGAGTGAAGCCGGGCGACGAGGGAGATGGAGAGCCGATCCACGGCAACACCCGGCTCGAGATCGCTTGGACCGCGATCCCGACGATCATCGTCCTCTTCGGGGCGATCTACTCCTGGATCACCCTCTCGGACATCGAGGCGCACGACCCTGATCGGATGGTGGTCGACGTCTATGGCCAGCAGTACGAATGGCACTTCAACTATCCGACGCAGGGCGTCACCTCGCGCGAGCTGCACGTGCCGGTGGACAGGCAGATCGAGTTCCGGCTTCACACCCTCGACGTGATCCACTCGTTCTGGGTGCCGGAATGGCGGATCAAGAAGGACGCCGTGGCCGGAATCACGACGCGTGCCTACGTGACGCCCACGAAGGCCGAGGACCTGACGCTGGTGTGCACCGAGCTCTGCGGCTTCGGCCACGCCACCATGCGGGCGCCGGTCGTCGTGGAGTCCTCACAGGCGAAATTCGACCAGTGGGCGCAGACCCAGCCTCCGATCCCGGCGAGCGAGCCCAAGCCCGGGGAAACGACCCCGAAGCAGCTGAGGCAATGAGGGGGGCGAGGAATAGGATGCGGACGGGAATGGAAGGATGGCGGGGATGACGGCAACGCTCTTCAAGCGTCCGGGCTGGTGGCGGGCTCTGACCTACACGATCCTGGCGGGCGCCTTCGGCCTCGCCCTGGTCGTCGTCCTGCGCAAGGTCTCCGGACTGCCCGCCTTCCAGACCGAGCAGACCGGCTACCCGCAGGTGATCGTCCCGGCGATCACGGCCCCACTCGGGTTCCTCGTCGGCATCGGCTGCTTCGACTACTGGCTCCGCTGGGCGGCGGGCGCGCCGACCTTCCCGAAGGAGCGCGAGCACGACGACCACGGCGCCTACAGCTGGCGCGACTACTTCAAGGTCAACACGGACCACAAGGTCATCGGCATCCAGTACATCTGCACGACCTTCGTCTTCTTCTTCATCGGCGGGCTGATGGCGATGATCATGCGCGCCGAGCTGGCCCAGCCCGGCACGCAGATCGTCGAGCCGGGAATGTTCAACAGCCTCTTCTCGGCCCATGCGGCGATCATGATCTTCGTCTTCGTGATCCCGGTTTTCGCCGGGATCGCGAACTACGTGCTGCCGCTGATGATCGGGGCGCCGGACATGGCGTTCCCACGGTTGAACGCGCTCTCCTTCTGGATGCTGCCGATCGCGGGGCTCCTCTTCGTCGGCAGCTTCTTCTGCCCGGGCGGCGCCTTCGACGCGGGCTGGACCGGCTACGCGCCGCTCTCCACGGGCGCGCCGTTAGGGCAGTCCTTCTTCAACCTCGGCGTCCAGTTCGCCGGAGCCTCATCGATCGCCACGGCCCTGAACTTCCTGGTCACGATCGTGACCATGCGCGCGCCGGGAATGAACTTCTGGCGCCTGCCCCTGCTGGTCTGGGCGAACCTCTCGACCTCCCTGCTGGTCGTCGCCGCCACCCCCTTCATCGCCGGCGTGCAATTCATGGTCCTCTTCGATCGCGCGCTGCACACGAACTTCTTCCAGGCGGCGTTCGGCGGCGACGTCATCAGCTACCAGCACATCTTCTGGTTCTACTCCCACCCCGCCGTCTACATCATGATGCTGCCGGGGTTCGGGATCGTGAGCGAGGTGATCTCCTCGCACTCGCGCAAGCCGATCTTCGGCTACCGGCTGATGGCGCTGGCGCTGATCGGGATCGTGGTGCTCTCCTACTCGGTCTGGGCGCACCACATGTTCGTCGCCGGGATGTTCAGCTGGCTGCGGGTGCCGATGATGATCACGACGCTGCTGATCGCGGTGCCGACCGGCATCAAGATCTTCTCCTGGCTGGGCACGCTCTTCTACGGGAAGATCCACCTCAGATCGACGGCCATGCTGTTCGCCCTGGGCTTCATCGTCACCTTCACTATCGGCGGGATCTCGGGTGTGATGCTCGGGATGATCCCGATCGACATCCACGTCTCCGACACCTACTTCGTCGTGGCGCACATCCACTTCGTGCTCTTCGGCGGCTCGGTGTTCACGATCTTCGCCGGCATCTACCACTGGTTCCCGAAGATGACCGGGCGGCTGTACGACGAGCGGCTCGGCCGCGTCCACTTCTGGCTCACTCTCGTCGGGATGCTCGGCACCTTCATCCCCATGCACTGGATCGGCATGGAGGGGATGCCGCGTCGTGTCGCGGACTACTCGGCCACCTTCGGAGACTGGAACCTGTTCATCTCGGTCTGCGCCTTCATCCTGGGCGCCGCCCAGCTGGTCTTCCTCTACAACATGGTCGTCAGCTGGCGCTTCGGCCCGAAGGCGGGACCGAACCCGTGGCGCGCGAAG
>DASTAI010000038.1:0-13138 GCA_035712865.1 Solirubrobacterales bacterium | reverse complement strand
GCGCCGTGCCCGTGCATGCGCATCGTGTGACACTCGATCAGGGTGGGACCTTCGCCCTCCCGGGCGCGGTCCGCGGCGACCCGGGCGACCTCGAAGACCGCCTCGACGTCGTTGCCGTCGACGCTCAGGCCCGGGAACCCGTAGCTCTTCGCCCGCTGCACCGGATCGACCGCGAACTCGAGGTCGGTCGGGGTGGAGTAGGCGAACCGGTTGTTCTCCAGCACGAAGACCACCGGCAGGCGGTGGATGCCCGCGAAGTTCATCGCCTCGTGCCACTGGCCGTTGGCCGTCGAGCCCTCGCCGAAGAAGGTCATCGCGATTCGCGGCTCGGAGCGCATCTTGAAGGTGAGCGCCATGCCCGTGGCCACCTGGGCCATGTCGGGGAGCATGCTGACCATGCCGACGCAGCCCAGCTCGCGGTCGCCGAAGTGCATGTTCCCGTCCTTGCCTCCTGTGACGCCGCCCTCGCGGCCCATGTAGTTGGCGAGATAGCGGTCGGGAGTGACCCCGCGAACGAAATGAGCCCCGAGGTCGCGATGCAGGATGCACATCCGATCCCGCGGCCCGAGGGTGAACGCGGCTCCGACGCTGATCGCCTCCTGGCCTCGTCCGTCGTAGAAGGAGCCGGGCACCTTGCCCTGCTTGTAGAGGGTGAGCCCGCGCTCCTCGGCGAGCCGCATGAGCAGCATGTAGCGGAGGAGCCCAGCGCGGTCAGCGCGTGTCAGGGCATCCGTACCCGTGCTCTCGAGCAAGCGACTCGCGCTCGCAGCTTCGAGCTTCATATCGGTCCGCCTTTCCTCTTGCCCGCCTTCGGGATCGCCTCCGGCCGGCTAGTTGGTGCGGCTCCGGGATCACCGGGTGGCCGCCTTCACGGACAACGGGCGGAGAGGGATCGCCTCTCCTCCCTATGTGACATTCCGATCATACCCCCGGCCAGAGCGAGAAAACAGGGGCGGCCTTGCACTCCTCCCAGGAAGCGGGAAGATGGGCGGGTGGAAAGCTCAGCAACCGGTGAGAAGCCGAGTTTCGAGACCGACATCAAGCCGCTCTTCCGAGAGCGCGACCGTGAGTCCATGAGCCGCAGCTTCGACCTCTGGAACTACGACGACGTCGTTCAGAACGCCGACAAGATCCTCGACCGTGTCAGAGCCGGGAGCATGCCCTGCGACGGCGCCTGGCCGGAGGATCGGGTGGACCTGTTCGCTCGGTGGGTCGGCGGCGGCAAGGCCGCCTGACGGCCGCGGTGACCGCTCCCCGAGCGATCGACTTCTGGAGCGCGGCTCCCGTCTCACACGATCCCGGCGTGTCGGACCGAGAGGTGGAGGTCGACGGCACCCGCTGGGCTCTCGTCGAGTACTCGCCGGGATCGGGCCGGGAGGGATGGTGCGACGTTCCGCATTCGGGATACGTCGTGAGCGGCTCGATCACCTACAGCTTCGAAGACGACAGCGGCCCACTCGAGGTCGCCAGCGGCGACTCGTTCGTCCTGCCGCGTGCGCCGCGCCACCGCGGTAGGAACGACGGCGACGAGCCGGTGCGGCTCTTCCTGATCGACGCGATCCCGGGCGCCTAGAGCGCAAGGCCGAGCGGCTGCTCCAGCAGCCCCCGGACGCGCGCGAGGAACTCGGCGCCGTCGGCGCCATAGAGGATGCGGTGGTCACACGCCAGCGTCACCCCCATCAGCTGGCGGGCCTGGATCTCGCCCACCTCATCAAACGGGTCACGCTGTCGCGCGCCCTCGCGTATCACCGGCTTCGCCTTCACCTCGCCGACGGCGAGGATGCCGGCCTGGGGCGTGTTGATCACCGCACCGAAGTTGGAGATCCCGTACATGCCCAGGTTCGAGACCGTGAAGGTGCCGCCGGAGAGCTCGGGTGGAGTGATCGATCCGTCCCGCACCCGGGCGGCGAGGGCCCTGGTCTCCGTCGCGATCCGGCGCAGGCCCTTCTGGTCGGCATCGAAGACCGTCGGCACCACCAACGCGTCCTGGGCCGCGACGGCCACGCCGACGTTGACGCGGGAGTAGAGCTCGATCTTGCCGTCGCGATAGGCGCCGTTGGCGCGCGGGTGCTCGCGCAGGGCGAGGGCGCAGGCCTTGACGACCATGTCGTTGAAGGTGGGAACGACCTCCCCCTCGCCCGCGGACGCCTTGAGCTGGGCCCGGCCCTCGACGGCGGCGGTCATGTCGATCTCGGCCTGCAGGTAGAAGTGCGGCGCGGTCGCCTTGGACTCGGCCATGCGCCGGGCGACGGTCTGCTGAAGCTTGGTCAGCTCCACCACCTCGACCGCACCCTTGGCGGTCTCCGGCTTCTCGCTCGCGCCGGGCGTCGGTGCGGCCGGCGTCGGAGGTGCGGCCGGCGGCGGCGGAGCGGCCTGCGTGGCGGGCGCGGGAGCCGTTGCTGACTCGAGCGCGCGCTCGACGTCGGCCTTGACTATCCGACCGCCCGGCCCGGACCCGCTCAGGCCGGAGAGGTCCAACCCGCGATCCCTCGCGATGCGCCTGGCGATGGGCGACGCCTTGGTGCGGCCGTCACCGCCAACGCCGGCTGGGGAAGGTGGTGATGCAGCGGGAGCAGGCGGTGGGGCCGGGGTTGACGCACCAGCAGGCTTCGGCCGTTCGACGGGCGGCTGATCTGCGACCCGAGCCCCAGCTGAGGATCCATCGCCGCCCCTGCCTGCTGGGGCGGCAACCCCGGCACCGCCGCCGTTGTCCGACGCAACCTCTGACGCATCCCCAACGCGGGCAATGGGGTCGCCGACTGGCAGCGTGTCGCCCTCCTGAGCCAGGATCTCGACGATGGTTCCGTCGAGGTCCGACTCGTAGACCATGTTCGCCTTGTCGGTCTCGATCTCGACGAGCTCGTCCCCGACCGCGACCTGGTCCCCGGGCGACTTCAGCCACCGCAGCACCGTGCCCTCCTCCATCGAGTCTGAGAGCCGCGGCATGACGATGTCGTCCATCAGCGACTTCCCTCCAGCGCCTGGAGCGCGGCGCTGACCACGTTCTCCGCGTGGGGGATCGCGGCCTGCTCCATCCGCTTCGAGTACGGCATGTGGACGTCGGCGCCGGTGACACGCTCGATGGGGGCGTCGAGGTGGTCGAACGCCTGTCCCTGGATCAGGGCGGCCAGGTTGGCGCCGACCCCGCCGTGCGGCCATCCTTCTTCGACGATCACCGCCCGGTTGGTCTTCTCCACCGACTTCACGATCGTGTCGAGGTCGAGCGGCCGCAGCGTGCGCGGGTCGATCACCTCGGCCTCGATGCCGTGCTCCTCGGAGAGCGTCTTGGCCGCCTGCATCGCCACCTCGACCATCCGCAGGATGCCGACGATCGTGACGTCGGAGCCCTCGCGGCGGATGGCGGCCTCGCCGAAGTCAACCATGCCGTCTCCGTTCTCCGGGACCTCGCCGCGGATGCCGTAGAGGGTCTCGTGCTCGATGAAGATGACCGGGTTGTCATCGCGGATAGCCGCCTTGAGCAGTCCCTTCCCGTCGGCGGGGGTTGAGGGGCAGGCGACGAGCAGCCCCGGGATCTGCAGGAACATGGCCTCGAAGCTGTGGGAGTGGGTCGGGCCGAGCTGATGCCCCCCGCCGCCGGGCATCCTGATCACCATCGGAACCCGAACCTGGCCGCCGAACATGTAGGGGATCGCGGCCGCGTGATTGACGATCTGGTCCATCGCCAGGAGGGCGAAGTTGACGGTCATGATCTCGACGATCGGCCGCAGGCCGCCCATGGCCGAACCGACCCCCATCCCGACGATCGAGTTCTCGGAGATCGGGGTGTCGCGGACCCGCTTCTCCCCGAATTCGTCGAGGAGGCCCTCGGTGACCTTGAAGGATCCCTGAAAGACCGCGACGTCCTCGCCCATGACGAAGACATCCTCGTCGCGGCGCATCTCCTCGGCCATCGCGTCGCGCAGGGCCTCGCGCATCCGCATCACCGGCATCAGTGCACGTCCTCCGGGCGCGTGTCCGGCACATCGCCCTCGGCCTCCCGAAGCTCCTCCTCCTCGGCGTACTCCGCGCCGCGCTCGGCGAGCTGCCGGGCCCGATCCGTCGCCCCCCGCTCCTCCTCCGCGGCGTGGGAGTCGGGCGAGCGCTCGTCGACGCCGTACCAGCCGGGCACCTGGTCACCGAGCACGTAGAGGTCGTCGTAGAGCGAGTCCAGGGCCGGTTCGGGCGAGCTGTCGGCGAACTCGACGGCCTCCTCGACGGTCCGGTCAGCCTCGTCGCGGACCTCCTGGATCTCCTCCCCGGTGAGCACCTTCTCCTCGAGCAGCCGGCGGGTGAAGGTCTCGATCGGGTCCTTGCGCTGCCACTCCTCGACCTCCTCCTTCTCGCGGTAGACCTCCGGGTCGGCCGCGGAGTGGCCGCGGAAGCGGTAGGTGAAGGCTTCCACCAGGGTGGGCCTGCGGTCCTCGCGGGCGATCTTGATGTGCTCCGCCACGACCTCGCGGACCGCGAGCACGTCCATGCCGTCGACCCGCACGCCGGAAACGCCCATTCCCTCGGCCTTGTGCGAGAGGTCGAGCACGGCCGAGTGGCGCTCGAGAGCCGTTCCCATCCCGTAGAGGTTGTTCTCGACGAGGAAGACGACCGGCAGGCTCCAGAGCGCCGCCAGGTTCATCGTCTCGCCGAAGTTGCCGGTGTTGGAGGCGCCGTCGCCGAACATGCAGACCGTCACCTCGTCGGTACCGCGGTAGTCGGAGGAGAGCGCCAGCCCCGCCGCGAGCGGAAGGTTGCCGCCGACGATCCCGTAGCCGCCCATGAACCGGTGCTCGAGGTCGAAGATGTGCATGGAGCCACCGCGGCCTCCGGAGGTGCCGTCGACGCGGCCGAAGAGCTCGGCCATCACCCGCTTCGGGTCGGTCCCGCGGGCGATCGCGTGCCCGTGGGTCCGGTAGGTGCCGATCAGGTAGTCCTCGGGCCGCATCACCGAGGTGGTCCCGACGATCGTCGCCTCCTCCCCGATCGCGAGGTGGAGAAAGCCGCCGGCCTTGGCGCGCTGGTACTGCCGACCCGCCTCCTCCTCGAAGCGGCGGATCAGCACCATCAGCCGCAGCAGCTCCCGGCAGGTCTGCTCGTCGGGGAGCTCCAGGTGCCCCGCAGAGGGCACGCCGTCGGTCAGGTCGGCCCCGCTGCGGGCCGTGGTGGTCTTGCTCTGGGCCACGGGCTCAGCCTACTCCCGCCGCCACAGCTGGTCGCAGAATCCGCCGGAGGCCTGGACCGCCTCCATCAATCCCCGGAGGCGGCCTCCACCGCCTCCTCCAAGCGGTCATCGCCCCAGAAGAGCTCATCGCCCACGGCGACGGTCGGGATGCCGCCCACGCCGAGGGCGATGGCCCGATCGGTCGCCTCCCGCAGCCGGTCCTTGACGGACCGGGTCTCGATGCCCTTGAGGACCGCGTTGGGATGGAGCTCGCACGCCGCCGCGGCCAGCAGCACGTTGTCGACGTCCCTCATATCCCTGCCGGCGGCGAACACCTGCCGGAAGCAGGCGAGCGAGAAGGACACGACTCGCCCCGACTCCTTTGCGTAGATCGCCGCGCGCGTTGGGTTGAGGCTGTAGTTCTCGATCGGCCAACCCTCTGGATAGACGACCTCTGGCAGACCCCGCTCGTCGGCGCGCCTCTGGATCTCGTCGAAGTCGACGCTGCGGTCCTGCTCGAATGACCAGGGTCTGCGACCCGTCGTCTTCAGGATGTGGCCGAAGGAGATTGGCTGCCACTCAGGCTGCTCGACGCCGGCCTCCGCGAAGAGGCCGCTGATCCGTTCCGCCGCCAGGTACGAGTAGGGGGAGCTGAAGTCGTAGTAGAAAACGGAGTCAGCCACGGTCCAGGTCAGGGCTTCTGATTCCGACGACCAGGTAATAGAAGGCCAGCAGGGCATTGATGACAAGCACCGCCGCCGGGCTGATGAACGCGAAGACCACGGCGACCGCGTAGATCGGGTTGCCGATCAGGAACACGAGGGTGGTCCGTCTCACCTGTTCGTCGGTGAGCTCGACGCCGAGCGATTCGCGGTGCCTGGTGATGTAGGTCCAGAGCAGGCCGAAGGCGATCGCCAGGGCCAGGAAGGCGCCGCTGTAGACGAGTGCGGCGACCTCCTCGTCGGCACCTGACTTGAGGTGCTCCGCCATCAGTGCGGTGGAGAACGGAATGAAGACGACAGTCATCAGCAGAAGCAGGTTGAGATAGAGGACCCCGCGGTCCGCTCGCTTCAGATGATCGAAGACTCCGTGGTGGTTCACCCAGATGATCCCAATGACCCAGAAGCTGACGAAGAAGGACGCAAAGGAGGGCCACTCCTCCTTGAGGTCATGCCAGAGGTGCTCCCCGGCCGGCACGTGGATCTCCAGGACCAGCAGCGTGATCGCGACGGCGAAGACCCCATCACTGAAGGCCTCCAGGCGATTGGTCTTCATGGCCTCTAGCCGTGGATCGCCCAGCCGTCGACGGCCCGGGCCCCGTCCAGAACCGCCTCCGACATCGTCGGATGCGGATGGATGATGCGCTCCAGCTCCGGATAGCCGCCCTCGAGCGCCATCACGTTCACGACCTCGCTGATCATGTCGCAGGCGATGTTGCCGACGATGTGGGCGCCGAGGATCTCCCCGTATTCGGGGTCCCCGACGATCTTCACCAGGCCGGCACGGTCGTCGTAGACCACCGACGCGCCTGCGCCGCCGAGCTTGAACTTGCCGACCTTGATCTGCCGGCCCGTTTCCTTCGCCTGCTCCTCGGTCAGGCCCACGCTGGCGACCTGGGGATGGGTGAAGGTCGCGCCCGGGACGAGGTCGATGTTGACCGCCTCGGTCTCGTGGCCCGCGGCGGTCTCGACTGCGACGACGCCCTCCTCCTCGGCCTTGTGGGCCAGGGCAGGGCCCCGGACGAGGTCCCCGATCGCGAAGATGCCGTCGGCCGAGGTGCGCTGGAACTCATCGATCTCGATCTGACCGCGGTCGGTCGTCTTCACCCCCGCCGCGTCGAGGTTGAGCGGGTCGGTGTCCGGCTTGCGGCCTCCGGCGATCACGAGGTAGTCGGCCTTGACCTCGTGGTCGCCCGCCTTGACGGTCACGCCGCCCTTCTGCTCGCTCACCTCCTCGACCTTGGTCCCGGTCAACACCTGCATGCCGTCCTTCTTGAACTGCCGCTCGACGACCCGGGCCATGTCCTTGTCCTCGAGGGGCAGGATCTGGTCGAGCATCTCGACCAGGGTCACCTCGGTGCCCAGGCGCGAGTAGGCCGAGGCGATCTCGGACCCCGACGCCCCTGCGCCGGCGATCACCAGCGACTTCGGCATCGAGTCGAGCGAGTAGGCGCCCCAGGTGTCGATGACGCGATCGGAGAACTCGACCCCGGGAATCGGCAGCGCCACCGACCCCGTGGCGAGCACGATCGCCTTGCCCTGGTGCTCGTCGTCTCCGACCTTGACCTTGCCCCCACCTGCCAGCGAGGCCTCACCGTGGAGGAACTCGACCTTGTTCTTGTTCCAGAGGAACCCGACGCCGTCCTCGAGGGTCTTGGAGACCTTTGTGCGCCGCTCCTGAAGTGCGTTCCAGTCGATCTCGGTCTTGCCGGCCTTGATGCCGAGGTCGGCGCCGTCCTGGGCGACGGTCTGAAAGATCTCGGCTGTGTGCAGCACCGTCTTCGCCGGGATGCAGGCGTAGTTGAGGCAGCGGCCGCCTGCCTTGTCCCGCTCCACCACCGCCGTCTTCTGCCCGAGCTGGGCAGCTCGAATGGCGGCGACGTAGCCTCCGGGGCCACCTCCGATCACGATCACGTCGTATTCGGCCATGACCTCGACTCTATAGAAGGCTTAGTCCGCCCCCGGCCCCTTGGGCATTTGAATGCGGGCCATCGCGCGGATCATGAAGTAGAAGAGGACCGCCGCACCCGCCAACAGCAGCGTCGTCCCCACCGCCTGCAGCACCGAGCTGACGACCACCAGGCCGAAGGCGCTCGCCAGCAGAACGAGCAGCAGGAGAGTCTGGAACCCCAAGACGGCCCAGTAGCGAGCCCGCCACATGCCGATGGCCATGGCCCAGAGGACCGCCGCGAAGACGATCAGGGGGAAGGGCTTGACGTCGCGGTCCCCTGCGTCCACACCCGCGATGGCGAGAATCGCGGACACGGTGATGATCACCGCGAGGACTCCCGAGACGACGGCTCCCACGGTCACCGCCGCGGGCCGCTCGCCGGCCGCGAGCGGTTTCAGCTTTGCGCGGGCGTCCACGTTTCGCTCCTCGGATCGGCGTGCGAGGCGTTCCTGGAATGTCTCCGAGCCGTGCGGCTCTCCGTTGGCCTGGCCCATCTCGGCGACCTGTCGGCCGTCCGGAGTCGTCCGCTCGGCGGAGCGGCGCTTCCGCTTCTGGCGCTCGGCCCGCTTGCGGTCGCGCGCGCCCGTCACTCGCCCAGCTCGGCGCGCTCGGCCGGATCGACCGCGTCGAAGAGGGCGGTGGCCGCAGCTCGCGGATTCTCGGCGTCGCGAATCGCGCGGACCACGCATACGCGCTCGGCCCCGGCCTTGACGACAGCGGCGACGTTGCCCGGATCGATGCCGCCGATCGCGAACCAGGGCAGCGGGGCGATCTCGGCGGCCGCCTCGATCAGCTCCAACCCCGTTGCCGGGCGACCCTCCTTCGTCGGCGTCTCCCAGATGGGCCCGACGCTGATGTAGTCGACGGGCTGGGAGGCGGCCGCCTCGATCTGCTCGCGCGAGTGAGTGGAAAGGCCGACGATCGCGTCTGGCCCCACCACCCGCCTCGCCTCGACCGGGTCCATGTCGTCCTGACCGACGTGCACGCCGTCGGCGTCCAACTCGACGGCGAGATAGGGGTCGTCGTTGACGATGAAGAGGGCGCTGTAGGTGTTGGCGACCCGGCGGAAGGTCTGCGCCGAGCGGTCGATCACCGATTTGGGCTGCTCGCGGTCCCGGAGCTCGAGCATCCCGGTGCCGGCGCTCAGGACGGCGTTCAGCATGGCCTCGGGGTTCCGCCCGTGCGGCAGCGCCTCGCAGACGAAGTAGAGACGCGCCCACCGCAGCCGTTGACGGCGCAGCTGGCCGATCGACTCCGGTGGCGCTAGATCGGGCGTGCCCGCGGCCTCGCTCACTTCGCCACGCAGCCTAGATCACCCGATGCGAGGGTACGATGAAAGGGCAACGGGAGCCCACCACCGGGCTGAGAGGGCGGCTGAAGCGCCGCCGACCGTCTGAACCTGATCCGGGTAATGCCGGCGCAGGGAGGTTGGAAGCGCATCGGCCGCCGGAGAGCGGCGATGACTGGCGAGAGAAAAAGCGGACGGGATGCGGTCTTCGTCGGAGGCGGCGTGATCGGGCTTGCCTGTGCCTGGCGTGCCGCGCGGGCCGGCGCTGACGTGTGCGTGCTCGAGCGGGACAGGCCGGCGGCGGGAGCCACCGGCGTCGCCGCGGGCATGCTCGCCCCTGTCGGGGAGGCGTCGTGGGGCGAGGAGAACCTGCTCGAGCTCAACTTCGAGTCGCTGCGCAGATGGCCGGAGTTCGCCGGGCAGCTCGAGCGCGAGGCGGGGCTCGAGGTCGGTTTTGAGCGATGCGGCGCGCTCCACGTGGCCCTGGATCGGGATGAGGCCGAGGAGCTCCGCCGGCGCTACGAGTTGCATCGAAGCCTGGGCCTCGATTCGGACTGGCTGGCCGGCGGCGAGTGCCGGCGGCTCGAGCAGGGTCTCGCCACGGCGATTCGCGGTGGCGCACACGTTTCGGGGGAGGCGACGGTCGACCCGAGGAAGGTGGTCGCGGCTCTGTTGTCTGCCCTCGACCACCGTGGGGTCGACGTCCTGACGGGAGCGGAGGTCGTGGGAGCGGAGCGCCGGGACGGGGCCTGGCGGGTCGAGGCGCGAGACGGGCGCACGTTCGTGACCAGGTCGGTGGTGCTGGCCGCCGGGAGCTGGTCTGGGCAGGCTCGCTGGCTTCCGGCCCCACCGCCGGTCCGGCCGGTGAAGGGTGAGGTCTTGACTCTGCGGGGTTCGGCCGGCGACCCGGTCTGCCAGGGCATCGTGGCGGGTGAGCGTGTCTACATGGTCCCCCGACGTGACGGCAGGCTGATCGTCGGAGCGACGGTCGAGGAGCGTGGTTTCGACACCACGGTGACGGCGGGAGGCGTGCACGAGCTCCTGCGCGAGGCCTACCGGGTCATCCCCGAGATCTCCGAGCTCGAGTTGGTGGAGGCGAGCGCCGGCCTGCGACCGGGGTCGCCGGACAACGCTCCCCTGATCGGGCCCGGGGGCGCGGAGGGGTTGCTGATCGCCACCGGCCATTTCCGCAATGGTGTGCTGCAGGCGCCGGTCACGGCGGATTCAGTCACCGCCCTGCTCTCCGGCGAGTCGGCGCCGGTCGATCTGGGCCCGTTCTCGCCGCTGCGGTTCTCACACAGCGCCGCCGACGCCCCTGCGGAGGTCGCATGAGGGTGGAGCTGAACGGCGAGCCGGTGGCGATGCCGGACGGCGCCGCCGTCACCGACGCGGTCCGGGCTTCGGGTGCCGACGACGATTCACGCGGGGTGGCGGTCGCGCTCGACGGCGAGGTCGTTCCTCGGAGCGAGTGGGGACGCACCCGCCTGCGGGAGGGACAGAAGGTCGAGGTCCTCGCCGCGATCCAGGGCGGGGCCGGGGACGGCTTCGAGCTCGGGGGTAGGACCTGGGGCTCGCGACTGATCGTGGGGACGGGTGGCTTTCGCTCGCTCGAGCAGATGGAGGAGGCGCTGATCGCCTCCGGCACGGAGATCGTCACGGTCGCGCTGCGCCGGGTGGACCCTGAGGCCGAAGGCTCCGTTCTCGATGTGATCCGGCGGCTGGGCCTGTTCGCCCTGCCGAATACGGCGGGGTGCTACACGGCGCGAGACGCGATTCGCACCGCGAAGCTGGCCGGCGAGGCCTTCGAGACGGACTGGGTCAAGCTCGAGGTGATCGGGGACGACCGGACGCTCCTCCCGGATGCGGTCCAGCTGGTGGAGGCGGCGGAGGCGCTCGTCGATGACGGCTTCACGGTTCTCCCGTACACCAACGACGACCCGATCCTCGCCCGCCGCCTGGAGGAGGCCGGCTGCGCTGCCGTGATGCCGCTCGGCTCCCCGATCGGCTCGGGGATGGGCATTCGCAACCCGTACAACATTCAGATCATCGCCGAGCGCTCCGGGGTCCCGGTCATCCTCGACGCCGGCATCGGCACCGCCTCGGATGCGGCGCTGGCGCTGGAGCTTGGCTGCGACGCGGTGCTGCTCGCCAGCTCGGTCTCGCGCGCCGAGGATCCCACCGGCATGGCCACCGCGATGCGGGCGGCTGTGGAGGCCGGTTGGGCGGCTCGGCATGCGGGCCGCATTCCGAGACGGCTCCACGCGGAGGCCTCGACTCCGCTCGAGGGCCGGCCCGAGTTGTCCTAGCGAGCTTCTTACCCGCGACGGCGGCCGACGACCCTGTCGAAGGCCTCTCCGAACGCCCCGACGAGCCAGCCGGCGCCGTGCACCGCCCGGTTCAGCGCCGAGTCACTGAGGGGCGCGGCGCTGCGGTCCGGATTGGTCCCGAGCTCGACCGCGGCCTCTCGCACTGAGCCGAGGTTCGACTCCAGTTGGTCGGCCCACTCCTCGCAGAACCCGGCCATGTTGCGGTCGCCCCGGGCACGCGCCAGTTCGGCGAGATGGCGAAGCAGCGTCGTGACGTGCTCCATGTCGAGGACGGCGGAGCGCACCACCAGGCCCGTGTCTCCGCTGCGGTCGCCGAACGCCGTGCGCAGATCAGCGAACCTCGCGCCCATCCCCTGGGCCAGCGGACTGCCGTAGAGACCGTAGGTCGCGGTGCGCGGTTCGAGCTCGGTGAGCATGACCGAGGTCGCGGCGGCACCGTCGCTGAGCTGATCACCGATCTGCGTGCCCTCCAGGGCCGAGCCCAGTCTTCGCCAGCGGGTGATCAGCTGGCGCGAAGAGGCGTACAGCTCTCTGTAGGCGCGGTGCTCGGCCGGGTGGAGTGTTCCCTCCGTCGCCACGGTCCCGGGATTCTGACCTTCTCGGCTCGGTCAGGTGTCGAGGCGCTCCCGCACCCGCTCCAGGTCTCCGACGAGCAGGGCCATCGAGTCGTCGCGGTCCTTGGGATCGGCACGCAGGATCGCGGAGGGATGGAGGGTGGGGACGGCCGTGCGGCCGAACCTCGACTCGAGGAATTCGCCGTGATCCTTCATCACACGCGCCTTCGATCCGATCACGGCCTTGACCGCGGTCGCTCCGAGGCAGACCAGAAGCTCGGGGTCGACGACCTCCAGCTCGGCCTGGAGCCACGGCGAACATGCGCGGATCTCCTCCGCCCGCGGTGTCTGGTGGATGCGGCGCTTGCCCTGGGGCTTCCATTTGAAGTGCTTGACGACGTTGGTGACGTAGGCGTCGGCGCGCTCGATCCGGGCCTGCTCCAGCGCCCGGTCGAGGACTCCGCCGGCGGGCCCGACGAAGGGGTGACCCTCGATGTCCTCGCGATCGCCGGGCTGCTCGCCGATCAACATCAGCCGAGCGCGCTTCAGGCCTTCCCCGAAGACCGTCTGGGTCGCGTCCTTGTGGAGGTCGCAGGCGGTGCAGCGAGCGGCCGCCTCGCGCAGCGATTTGAGCGTCGGGCGCTCGGGGATCAGTGCCTCCGCGCCGCCGTTCTCTTCGCCCGTCAGGGGGAGCTGTCTCACGCGCTGCTCCTACCCGTCGTTGAGGCGATCAGACGAGCCGATCGGTATGCGAACATATGTTCGCCACAGGCTGACGGCGATTGCAAGACTGGAAAAGTATGCGCTGGGATTCACAGAGGGTGGATAGAGAGCAGGGCCGGAGTCTCCCCGGCCTCGACGTGGAGCGGGTCCGCACCTTCGACGCCCCGGAGGCCCTCGGCATCAACTTCCACGAGGTCCGGGCGAAGTCGGCGCTCAACAAGGTCCCGGGCGACTACCTGCCTTTCAACTGGACGGTCAACGCGTTCAGGGGCTGCGCGCATGCCTGTGTCTACTGCTTTGCTCGCAACACCCACACCTATCTCGACCTCGACGCCGGCCGGGACTTCGAGCGGGAGATCGTCGTCAAGGTCAACGTGCCGGAGCTGCTGCGCGCCGAGCTCGCCCGTCCGAGCTGGAAGCGGGA
>DASTAI010000037.1:0-3281 GCA_035712865.1 Solirubrobacterales bacterium | reverse complement strand
GGGCGCAGCGCCCGGGCGTGGTGGCGACGACCAGCTCCGGGTACCGCGGTGCGCCGAACTGGTCCACGCGGAACTCCCGGACCGGGATGTCCCGCTGCTGGAGCTCCACTCCCTCCGCGTTCCAGAAAGCGGTGGCAGCATCGACCTTTCCCGCCGCCAGATCCGCCACTGCGTTGAAGCCGATCGTCACCCGGTGCACGTCGGAGGGATCGACGCCGCCGGACCGCAGCACGGTGTCGAGCACGGCGTCGTCCGAGGGGACTCCGGTGACCCCGACGGTCTTTCCGGCTAGGTCGGCCGGGGTGCGGATCTCGCTCCGGTCGCGCGCGATGACGGCCGCGAGCGGCCGCTGCACGATGGCGGCGATCGCGACCAGATCGAGGCCGCGCTCGCGAGCGATGCCGAAGTCGTTGATGTCCATCACCGCGAAGTCGGCGCGGCCCGTCTCGAGCAGCTTGGCGCTGTCGGCCGTGCTGGAGGGCTCCTGGATGTGGAGGTCGATGCCCTCGTCTTCGAAGTAGCCGTTCGCCTCCGCCGCGTAGATGCCCGAGTGGACGGCGTTCGGCTGGAAGTCGAGGATCAGGGTCGCGCCATTCGGCGCGCCCGGTTCAGCGCCGCCCCCTCCGCAGGCCACGAGGGCCGCTGCCAGGAGGGCGGCCGCCAGCAGCGCGGCGACCCATCTCATGCCCGGCTGACCCTATCCCTAAGCAGCTCCTAAAACGTTCACAGGGGGGTCTCGACCAGTCCCGGATTCCAGTTAGACTGCGCGCCGCCGACACGGGTCGGCAATTTTTTTGAGGCTCAACGAGGAGGTCGCTTCAAGTGCAAGATCGAGGACTCGCTGCGTATGTCGCCGAGCTGCTCGGAACGCTGTTCCTGGTCTTCTTCATCACCAGCGTCGTCTGCCTCTACGTGGCGACGGGGCAGAGCTCGCAGTTCGGATCCGACTACGCGGTCGTCGGTTTGAGCCACTTCCTCGTGCTGTTCGCGCTGATCATCAGCATCGGCGTGGCCAGCGGCGGGCACTTCAACCCCGCTGTGACGGCGGCGTTCATCGCGATCAGGCGGATCGATCCGATCGACGGTCTCGTTTACATCCTCGCCCAGCTCTCGGGCGGCGTCCTCGGCGCCCTGCTGACCAAGGCGTTCCTGCTCGATGAGGGCCGGGCCTCCGATTACGGGACCCCAAAGATCAGTCCGCTGCTGGGCAGCGCCTTCCAGGGCTTCTTAGTCGAGGGAATCGGCGCCTTCGTGCTGGTGATGACCGTGCTCGCCGTGGCGCTCAACCCCGACGTTCGCCGCTGGGCGGCGGTCGCGGTCGGGGGCGCGCTGGGTCTCGGCGTGATGGTGCTCGGGCCCCTCACCGGCGGCTCGTTCAACCCCGCCCGCTGGTTCGGTCCCGCTCTCGTGGGCAACCACTTCACCGACGCCTGGGCCTACATCCTCGGCCCGATCGTCGGCGGTCTGCTCGCGGCGGCCGTCTACAAGTTCATCATCGAGCCCGCCAGCGGACCGGTGCAGGAGCTCGCGGACACGGTCGCGCCGCGTGGCCCGGCCCCGCCCGCCGGCGAGGCGCCGCCGCTCCGCCAGGAGCGTCCGCCGTCGTCGCCTCCGGGCGGCATCGCCGGCAGCTAGGCACGACCGAGCCGAAATAGCGGCTGCGCTAGGTTGACCCGGCGATGCGCCGGGTCACCTTCTCGCGCAACTACACGCTCTCGCTGTCGAGGACGTGTCAGTGCTACTGCAAGTACTGCGCCTTCGCGACGCACCGCGCGCACATCCACGACCCCGACGAGGTGGAGCGCCGCCTGGAGGAGGCGGTGCGCCGGAACGCCAAGGAGCTGCTCGTGCTCACCGGCGAGCGGCCGGAGGTGAACCCCGAGGTCGCGAGGCGACTTCGCGAGTGGGGCCACGAGGACTTCACCTCCTACGTCATCTGGGCCTGCCAGCGCGGGATCGACCGCGGTCTCCTGCCCCATACGAACCTCGGCGTCCTCTCACTCGAGGACCTGGGCCGGCTGCGCGAGGTCACGGCGTCGCAGGGCCTGATGCTCGAGTCGATCAATCCCGATCTTGTCGTCCACCAGGGTTCTCCGACCAAGCACCCCGCGAAGCGGCTGGAGACGATCCGGCTGGCCGGAGAGCTCCGGATTCCGTTCACCACCGGGATCCTGGTCGGAATCGGAGAGAGCGAGGAGGAGAGGGTCGGAGCGCTCGAGGCGATCGCCGCCCTGCACTCGGAGTACAGCCACGTCCAGGAGGTGATCCTCCAGAACTTCGTGCCGCATCCGCGCTACTACGGAGCCGAGGTCGCCGAGATCGCAGACGAGGCCTCGAGGGAACGCTGGGCCAACGGAAAGACCGCCGGATCGGAGCTGCCGCTGCCCGGCTGGGCGAGCCCGGTCTCGGTCGAGGAGATGAAGCGGCTGATCACCGAGTCGAAGCGGCTCATGCCCGATGTCGGGGTCCAGGTGCCGCCGAACCTCGCCGACTGGTGGCCGGAACTGGTGGAGGCAGGGGCGACGGATCTGGGCGGCCTCTCGGCGAACGGCGACCACATCAGCCCGGAGGAGCCGTTCCCGAGCCCGCATCAGGTCCGCAAGGAGCTCGCACCCCGGGGCTACGCCCTCACGGAGCGGCTGTGCTCGTACCCCCAGTACCTCGATCCCGAGTGGATGGAGCAGGGGGTGCTCGACGTGGTGAAGCTCAAGTACTGGAGCTTCATCCCGCGCCGCGGCTCCGGCAGGCGCCAGGAGTCGCCACCGGCGCCGGACGTGGCGCCGCGAGCGATCGACAGGGGCCGGCGCGGGGAGGAGCTGACCGAGGAGGAGCTCACCGCCCTCTTCTCGGAGACTCGGCCAGAGGTGATCGAGGACATGAGGCAGGCGGCCGACGAGCTCCGCGCAGAGCTGGCCGGCGAGACGGCCACCTTCGTCGTCAACCGGAACATCAACTTCACCAACGTCTGCGTGGTCGGCTGTGCGTTCTGCGGTTTCGGCCAGGGCAAGCGCTCACCCGAGGCGTACCTGGTCAGCGAGGAAGACTTCGCCGACCGCGTCCAGGAGGCGCTCGACTTCGGCGCCACCGAGATCTGCATGCAGGGCGGGATCCATCCCGACTACACACTCGAGGACTACGGGCGCTGGCTCAGATTCGCCAGGCAGTGCGCGCCCGATATCCACCTGCACGCGTACTCCCCGATGGAGATCCACTACATGTGCGAGCGCTCGGGCCGCTCCCCAGACTCCGTCTTCGAGTACCTGATCGAGTGCGGACTCGGC
>DASTAI010000036.1:0-2001 GCA_035712865.1 Solirubrobacterales bacterium | reverse complement strand
GCGACCACGCAGGATGTTCTGGCGGTCATGGCCGCGGCCCGCCGGAAGGTCCACGAGCGCTTCGGTTTGGTCCTGGAGCCGGAAGTGCAGATCCTGGGCGAGGTGACCTGGCCCGAGGAGTGGCAACTGGGGGGCTGACGGCGCAGGAATGCGGCCCCGGGCGGTGAATCGGCAGGGATGGCCACCAGGGCCCTGAATCCACGGCGGCCCGGGCGCGCACCCGCTCGCCCCACTCGCCGCCCGGCCTCGATTCCGCGCCCCAATCTGGGCGCTGGCATCACCCGTCGCCGGGTGATCGCAGCCGTGGTCGCGATCGCGGTCCTCTATGGCGGGTATCTCCTCTGGTTCCGCGACCTCCCCCTCTTCTCGATCGACGAGGTGACGGTGACGGGCGCCACCACCAACGCCCCGGCGATCAGGAACGCGGTGGAGCGGGTGGCGGGGGACATGACGACCCTCCATCTGAACGACGACGAACTGCGGGACGCGGTCGCGCGCTTCCCGACCGTCGCCTCGGTCGCCGCCACCACGAGCTTCCCGCACACCCTGCATGTGACGGTGACCGAGCGGCTGCCCGTGGCGTTCGTCGAGGCCGGCGACAGGCCCACCGCGGTCTCCGCCGACGGCTACCTGCTGATCGGGACGGGCTTCGACCAGAAGGAGCTGCCGCGCATCGAGGGCACGGTCGCGGGCGGCGCGCGGCTGAGCGGCGACGCCGCCGATGAGGCCGCCATCCTCGGCGCGGTTCCGACCCCCTTGCGCGACCACATCGAGAGCTCGACCTGGTCCGACGCCGACGGCGGGGTCGTGGTCAATCTGGACAACGGGCCCGACCTGCGCTTCGGCGATGGCTCCAGGGCGCGGGACAAGTGGACCGCGGCGGTCGCCGTCCTCTCGAGCTCGGAGCACGGCTCGCCCTCGTATCTCGACGTCAGCGTCCCGGACCGCCCCGTCTCCGGCGGCTGAGTCCGGCGCGATCGAATTCTCCGGCCTGCAACGGCTCTTTCATCACTTCTCGGGGCTACAGGCCTTCGCCGAGAGGCGGCGAAAAGGAACGCCGAGGCGGACCTTAAAAAGTGCTCATTTGCAGCGAAATCCCCAACCCTCGACCAACTCTGTCCCTGGACCTTCGGACGAGACTCACCCTGGTGCAAGTCTCAAGCCGCACTCGAGACTTCATGCCTGAGATGGCGTTGACACCTCGTATGCTTTGCCTTACTTTCGGAGTCGCCCAATAGCCGAATTAGCGGCTGGGCTCGGAGCAGGACCAACAAATGGAGACTTCATACCTGGCCGTGATCAAGGTCGTCGGAGTCGGCGGCGGTGGCTCGAATGCCGTCAGCCGGATGATCGACGCGGGCCTGCGGGGCGTCGAGTTCGTCGCGGTCAACACCGACGCGCAGGCGCTGCAGGCGGCTGACGCCGACGTCAAGATCGGCATCGGCCACAACCTCACCAAGGGCCTCGGTGCCGGCGCCAACCCGGAGGTCGGGGCCGGCGCGGCCGCCGAGTCGCGGGATGAGATCAAGGACGCGCTGAAGGGCGCGGACATGATCTTCATCACCTGCGGCGAGGGTGGCGGCACCGGCACGGGCGCCGCTCCCGTGATCGCCGAGATCGCCAAGCAGGAGATCGGGGCGCTCACGGTCGGAGCGGTCACGAAGCCGTTCGAGATCGAGGGCAAGAAGCGGATGGCCCAGGCCGAGGAGGGCATCGACCGGCTCCGCAAGGAGGTCGACACCCTGATCACGGTGCCGAACGAGAAGCTGCTGCAGATCGTCGAGCGCCGGACCACGATCCTCGAGGCCTTCCGCGAGGCCGACGACATCCTGCGCCAGGGCGTCCAGGGCATCACCGACCTGATCACGATCCCCGGCCTGATCAACCTCGACTTCGCTGACGTCCGCCTGGTCATGCACCAGGCCGGCTCGGCTCTGATGGGCGTCGGCACCGGGACCGGTGAGAACCGCGCCGTCGAAGCGGCCAAGGCCGCGATCACCT
>DASTAI010000035.1:0-4137 GCA_035712865.1 Solirubrobacterales bacterium | reverse complement strand
TTGAGGCGTCGGCGCCGTCTGCGCGCTCGCTGAGTCATGCCGCCCCAAAAGGGTAGGGCTAAGCGCCCGCGGGGATTCCCGCCGCGAACTGAATCGAGTAGATCAGTAGGCCGGGGGAGGGCTCGAGGCGGAGCGTGTGGCGTTCGGATCGGGCGTGGGTCGTCAGCTCCTGCAAGCCGGGGTCCCTGATCGCGACCGGGTCACGCGGCTCGCCATCGACCGAGATCGTGATCTCACCCTCCCCGTCGGTGGCGGCGAAGGCGCCGCCGGCCTCATAGCTGAGCTCGAGCTCGCGATCGGCCTCGGCCTTCGGCCACGGCTCCTCGGTGGAGCCGCCCGGGAACAGCTCGGCGCTGGGCGGTATGACCTTCGCGCCGGGGGCGTCGGAGGGGCGCAGCGGCTCGAGAAGGGGCGGCCAGTCGTGCTCGCCTCCGTTCCCCTCGGAGAGCGTCTCGCGGATCGATTCCTCCGTGCCCTCGTAGTCGCCCTCCCCGAGGTGGTACCAGCGCAGGGCTCCGCCCCTGCTCCAGAGGAACAGAGCGGGCCAGCCGTGCGGCTCGTACTGGCGCCAGACGGTGAACTCGCGATCGACGATCACCGGCCACGAGATGCCGAGCCGGTCGGCGGCCTCCGCCACGACGTCGTAGTCCTGGGTGAACGGAAAGCGGGGCGAGTGGACGCCGACGAACGCCAGGCCGTCTCCCGCATAGCGGTCGTGCCACGCCCTCAGGTAGGGCAGCGTCCGCACCGAGTTGAGCTGCGCGAAGTCGAAGAAGTGGACCAGCACAGGCGTGGTCGCGACGAGTCGGTCGATCGAAGCGATCGGCTCGCCGATCCACTCAGCTCCGTCGGCCAGCGGGGGGATCGCGATGTCGGGACGGGGAGGGCGCAAGGCCCGGAGGGTATGCTGAGACCGTCCCCGTTGAAGGAGAGATAGTCGTGAGTCGATCGGTTTGGGATCGGATTGAGGAGAGTCGGGCTCGCAACGACGTGCTCGAGCACCCGTTCTACGTTCGCTGGTCCGCCGGAGAGCTCTCGCGCGAGGAGCTCGCGCGCTACTCCGGTCAGTACCGCCACGCGACCGAGGCGCTCGCCCGCCTCTGCCGGGAGACCGCCGAGGCGGCTCCGATGCGGCGCCGCGACGAGATCGAGGCGCACGCAGAGGAGGAAGAGGCCCATGTCGGGCTCTGGGACGGCTTCGTCGAGGCCGCCGGCGGCGAGATCGGCGCCGAGCCGACGCCCGAGACGGCCGACTGTGTCGCGGAGTGGACCGCCCCGGACGGCTACCTCGGCCGGCTCGCGCGGATGTACGCGATCGAGAGCAGCCAGCCCGAGATCGCGAAGGTCAAGCGCGAGGGTCTCGCCCGCTTCTACGGAATCGATGGCGGCGCGGGCAGCGAGTACTTCCTCGTCCACGAGGAGTCCGACCACGCTCACGCCGAGGAGTCCCGCCGGCTGATCGAAGAGGCGATGAGCCCGGAGGACGAGGACGCGCTGGTTGAGGCGGCGGAGTCCGCGTTCCGCGCCAACTGGCGGCTGCTCGACGGGGTCAGCTGAACCCCGGCGAAACGCGTGGCCGCATACCGAGGGTCGGCGACCGCGCGATCGGGATCGCGCTCGGCCTGGCGCTGGGAATCGCGGTGATCCTGCTCTTCCTCTTCCTGGGTTCCCGGAACACGATCGATGAGCCGTCGATCTCCGAGGGCGGGACCCAGACGGCGACGCAGCCTGCCACCATCCCTGTGCAGCCGCAGCAGAAGCCTGCTCCATAGGAGTCCCGTCTGGTGAGATCAACACTGAGGATCGCCCACCGTGTGCGCCTGGCCTCGATTCTGGCCGTGGGCGCCGTCGGCGTGCACCAGCTTCGCTACCTGATCGCGGGCACGTCGTCACCCGCCGAGCTCGCCGGCCATGGGTACATGGGCAGCCTGCTGGCGCCGATCGCGGTCCTGGTTCTCGCGGGTGTGCTGGCGACGCTTGTGCGTGGCACCGAGGGAGCGTCTCCCGAGGGATCGGCGCTGGGGCGGCGCATCGCCATCTTCGCCGGGTCGCTGTTCGCGATCTATGTCGGTCAGGAGTCGCTCGAGGCGATCCTGGCCGCCGGCCACCCGCCGCTTCTCGAGTCCATGCTGGCGGACGGCGGCTGGCTCGCGGCGCCGCTGGCTCTCGGACTCGGCACGCTCTCGGCGCTGCTCGCCAGAGCGCTGGAGAGCGTGGAGCACGCGATCGCGATCGTCCACGCGAGACACGTGCGCTTCCGCGCCCCCGTCGTGCGCGGCCGGGCACGCTCGGCCGGCGCCCTCAGCCTTGCCTTCAGTCCCCTTGCCTTCGGCCTGGCCCGAAGGCCGCCTCCGCCGGCACCTGCCTAGTCAGGAGCCAATCCACGCGCCTTGCGCGGGCGTTTGACCCGCTTGGCAGGTGCGCACCCTCAAGGAGGTTTCAGATGCAATCCAGAGCTGCACGGCTCGGCGTGCTCGCGGCGGTGATCGTCGCAGCGGTCGTCGTCTTCATCGTGCTGCGTAACGACAACCGCGACGACAGCAGCAACAGCGACGCCACCAAGGGCGTACAGGTGCTGAACGTCGATGCCAGCGGAAATCCCGTCGGCGGCGAGAAGACGCTGACCTACAACAAGGGCGACCAGGTCCAGTTCCGCGTGAACCTGGCGAAGCCCGAGGAGGCGGTCCACGTCCACGGCTACGAGATCGAGAAGCCGGCCGAGAACAGCCCCGTGAGCTTCTCCTTCCCCGCCAGGCTCGATGGTGTCTTCGAGATCGAGGTCCACCGGCTCGACCACACCGAGGGGCCAATCGCCACCCTCCGCGTCAACCCGTGATGGCCCCCGGACGAGCTCCCGGGGCCAAGCAGCTGACCGTCGGCCTCGCCGCGTTCCTGGCGGCGGGGTCGGCGGCCGCGCTGCTCTTCCCGGACGTGGCGTCGGCCCACGCGCTCGTCGGGCGCAAGGACCTGCCGGTGCCCGCCTGGCTATTCGCCTGGGGCGCGTCGCTGGTCCTGATCATCTCCTTCGCCCTTCTCTCGGTCGCCTGGACGCGGGCGCGGCTGCAGCGGGAGGACTGGAGGCCGCTGCCGCGCTGGCTCTCCGGAGCCCTGCTGAACCCCGTCACCGAGGTTCTCTACGGCGTGATCGGGGTGGGGCTCTTCGGCGTCGTGCTCTACGCCGCATTCGGCGGCATCTCGGACCCGACCCAGAACTTCTCGATCGTCTTCGTCTTCTACACCTTCTGGCTGGGTCTCGTGGTGCTGAGCGTCCTCTTCGGCGACATCTTCAGGGCCTTCAATCCGTGGCGTGCGCTGGGCCGCCTCGTCTCCGGCGGCTTCCGTCTCGTCGCCGGCCAGTCGGCCCCGGCGCCATTCAGATACCCGGACTGGCTCGGACGCTGGCCGGCCGTGCTCGGGGTCCTGCTCTTCGTCTGGCTCGAGCTGATCGCGGGCGGTGGCGCCTCGCCCTCGCCGCACGACGTCGGCGTGGGGACAGTGATCTACAGCGTCGTCACCTTCGTCTGCATGGCCCTGTTCGGGGTCGAGGAGTGGATCGGCAGGGGGGAGACGTTCAATGCGTATTTCGGGATGTTCGCCCGGCTCGGACCCTTCGAAGCCAGGGGACGCGAGCTCGGGGTGAGGAAGTTCCTGAGCGGCGCACCGCAGTGGGCCACCGTGCCTGGGGCTGCCGCGCTCGTGCTGGCCTCGATCGCGGTGACGAGCTTCGACGGCGCCCAGGAGGGGGCCCTCTCGGGCGCGATCCGCTGGACCTTCGAGCGCTGCAGCGACCTCGGCTTCAGCCTGCCAAACTCGTTCCGGGTCGCGAACTCGATCTGGCTGTTGATCGTCTTCGCCGGCGTGTCCCTCCTCTACTGGCTGGGGGTCAAGGGCATGCACACGGTTCGCGGCTCACCTCCGGTGAGGGAGCTGTCGCGCTCGTTCGCCCACACGCTGATCCCGATCGCGCTGGCCTACCTGGTGGCGCACTACTTCAGCGCCTTCCTCTACCAGGAGCAGGCTCAGTTCACCTACATACTCTCCGACCCGCTGGGGCACGGTTCCGACCTGTTCGGCACCGCCGGCGGCGGGATCAACTACGGCATCGTCGGCTCGAACACGGTCTGGTACGTGCAGGTG
>DASTAI010000034.1:0-3321 GCA_035712865.1 Solirubrobacterales bacterium | reverse complement strand
GTCCTGGGGTGCCGGGACCGCTCAGGGGTATGACGATCTGCATGGCGGTACCGGTCCCGGGCGGGCTTTCAGATCGTGCTGGGACATCCGGAACGGTTTCTTGATCATGCCCGCGTGCGGTGCGGAGTTGCCGGCCGTCAGCCTTCCCGCGCCGGGTCGGCGGTCCCGGGCTGCCGCCTCGGCCCGCTGGGATCGCCTAGAGGCAGGACGATGTCCAGGGCGGTGCCCGCCCCGGGCGGGTTATCCAGCCGGATCCGGCCGCCGAGCGCCTCCACCCGGTCCTTGAGCCCGATCAGGCCCGAGCCGCGGCCGAAGCCCGCGCCGCCGCGCCCGTCGTCGCGGACGCGCACGTGCAGCGCGTCCTGGCCGATCTCCACCTGGACCTCGGCGCCGGAGGCGCGGGCGTGCTTGGCCACATTGGTCAGCGCCTCGGCCACCGCGTAGTAGGCGGCGATCTCGACCGGCTGGGGCAGCCGCCCCTCCACCCGGACGTCGAGCTCAACGGGAACGGCGGAGCGGCGGGCCAGCGCCTCCAGCGCCGGGCGCAGCCCGCTCTCGGCCAGGATCGCCGGGTGCAGGCCGCGGGCGATCTCGCTCAGCTCCTCGATTGCCTCGGCCAGCCCGGTGGCCACCCCGTCCAGCTGCCGCACCAGCTCACCTGCCCCGCGCGGCACGGACGACTGCGCGGCCCGTAGCCGCAGAGCGAGGGAGACCAGGCGCTGCTGGGCGCCATCGTGCAGGTCCCGCTCGATCTGCCGCCGCGTGGCGTCAGCGGTGGCGACAATCCGTGCGCGCGAGGCCTCGAGCTCGGCGCGGCTCTCGGTGTTCGCGATTGCCGTGGCCACGATCTGGGTGAACTGGCCCAGACGTCGCTCGGTATCTGCGGGCAGCGGCTCGGCCTTCTCCGAGTAGACGACCAGGACACCCCAGAGGTGGCCTTCGACCGAGATCGGCGCTCCAATCGCGGAGCGCCACCCCAGGTCGCGCATCACTGCGGCTGTCTCTCCGGGCTGGCCTTCGAAGCTGTCGATCCGCGAAGGCCGACGCGTCTCAAGGATCAGGCCGGACACGCTGCCCTCGAGCGGGAAGTGCATTCCGGTGACGGGGAAGCCACCACTGCTCACCCAGCCGCCGACGGCCATGAACGTGCCGTCCGCCTCGTAGCGCGTGATACCTGCAGCATCGCCGCCGACCAGCGGGGCGACCTCTGCGCTCACAGCTTCGAAGACCTCGCCAGGCGTGGCTCCTTGCGCGGCCAGCGTCGCTACCCGCCGAAGCGCTGCTTGCTCGTCTGCGAGCCGTGCCAGCTCCTGGTGCGCCTGGCTGTTCGCGATCGCGGTCGCGACGAGCTCGGTGAACTCCACGAGTCGCCCCTCCGTCTCGGGCGGCAGCAACTGCTCGCTCTTCGATACGACCACCAATGCGCCCCAGAGACGGCCCGCGACGGTGATCGGGGCTCCCACAGCCGAGCGCCAGCCCAGCTCTCGGGCGACCGCGGAAGCCTCGCCGGGTGCCTCCGCGTACTTCTCGAGCCGCCCGGGGCGGCCCGTTTCAAAGATCAGGCCCGACACGGTGCCTGCGCGCTCGAAGCGCCTACCGACGTGCTTCTGAGCGGCCTCGATCGCCCAGCCGCTCAGCGGAGTGAAGGTACCCTCGGCTTCGAACCGCGTCAGCGCGGACCCGTCCGCCGGAATCAAGGCAGCCACCTCGCCGGTTACCGCGTCGAACACCTCCGCCGGCGGCGCGCCCGCCGCAACAAGGGTCGCCACCCTTCGCAGGGCTGCTTGCTCGACCGCGAGCCGAGCCAGCTCCTGATGAGCCTCGGTGTTCGCGATCGCAGTCGCAACCAGTTCGGTGAACGCGGCCAGCCGCTGCTCGGTGTCAGGGGGCAGAGGGCTCTCGTTCTTCGAGACGACTGCCAGGACGCCCCAGAGGCGGCCCTCGACCGTGATCGGTGCTCCCACCGACGAATGCCAGCCCATCGCCCGGGCGGCCTCGGGGGCCATCCCGGGCGCTTCCGCGTAGCTCTCGACCCGACCGGGTCGGCCCGTCTCGAAGATTAAGCCCGACACGGTGCCGTCGAGCTCGTAACGCTCGCCGACGTAGCTGTAACCGCCCTCGGTTGTCCAGCCGCTCAGCGCGGTGACGGTGCCGTCGGCCTCGTACCGCGTCAACGCGGAACCATCGGCGGGAATGAGAGCAGCGACCTCCACGCTCACCGCTTCGAACACTTCTTGCGGCGGCGCGCCTGCCGCCACGAGCGTCGCCACCCGCCGCAGCGCCGCCTGCTCCTCCGCCAACTGCGCGAGCGCCTTACGGCTCTCGGCATTCGCGATCGCCGTGGCCAAGAGCTCCGTGAACTTGACCAGGCGAGCTTCGGTCTCGCTGGGCGGGGGTTCGGGCTCCGTCGAGCCGACGCACATCACGCCCCACAGCGCGCGCTCCACGATGATCGGCGCCCCGACGCCCCAGTGCACGCCCTGAGCGCGGACGCTTTCCGCGGTCCTGCCGGACGCCTGTGTGTAGTCGACACGGGCGGGGCCGCCGGCGTCGAGCACGGCCGTCGACAGGACCTGGGCGTCGGGCGGCAACCGAGTCCGCAACGGGAGCACTTCCGAGCCGGCCGTCGCGAGCATGGTGACGGACTGATCAGCTTCGTAGCGCAGCATCCCGGCGGTTGGGAAGCCGAGCGTTCGCGCAACCTCGTCGCCGACAGCTGCGAAGACCTCGTCCGGTGAGGCGCCGCCGGCAACGAGCGTGGCCACCCGCCGCAACGCCGCCTGCTCCTCCGCTAGCCGTTCCAGCTCCACACGACGCTTCGCGTCGGGTTCCGCGGGCTGGGCGGAAGTGCCCATCGTGCCAAGCTACCCCATCATCGATTCCGTGAGCACAAGCCGCACGCGGGTCTTGGTTGCCGACGACGACGTTCTCCTCCGCGAGGGACTGGCGGGCCTGCTGGGCCGGTCGGGCTTCGAGGTCGTCGGCAAAGCCGGCACACCCTCCGAGCTGATCGAGCTCCTCCGGGAGGTGCGTCCCAACAGACCCGAGGAATGAGTAACTAAGTTAATGCGGTTGGGATTTGCGTCCCTCTGAGTTTTACCCGATACATTCCGTTGTGCCTGACATCTTCTGGTCCATGGGAGGCTCACCATGCCCGACGACGACCAGGCGTCAGCTGGCGAATCCGGCCCGGCGGCCGGGAACCAGGCCGGGCTGGCATCTACGGCAACCTCCCGGAGAGCCCGGGCCGAGCTCACCGCGTCCAGGGCCCACGTCGTCACCGCGGCGGACGAGACCGGCGGCGGCTCGAGCGTGACCTGC
>DASTAI010000033.1:0-4800 GCA_035712865.1 Solirubrobacterales bacterium | reverse complement strand
CTTCCGCACCGAGCTGACGGGGCCCTGCGTGCGGTGTCTCGAGCAGGGATCGAATGAGATCGAGGTCGACGCGCGGGAGGTCGATCAGCCCTCCGCCCGCGACGAGGAGCTCCGCAGCCCGTACGTCAGCGACGGCGAGCTCGACGTCCACAGGTGGGCGAACGACGCGCTGGTGCTCGCCCTCCCCGACCAGCTTCTCTGCCGCCCCGATTGCGCGGGACTCTGCTCGGTCTGTGGCGAGTCCCTGAACGATGCCGATCCCGAGGCTCACCGGCACTCGCAGGGCGGCGACCCGCGGATGGCGAAGCTCCGGGACCTGAGGCTCGACTGAAAATGCAGCGGCCGGGTTCGGTCAACCTCTACTCGGACACCCAGACCCGCCCAAGCGAGGCGATGCGCGCCGCCATCGCCGCGGCCGAGGTCGGTGATGAGCAGAAGGGTGAGGACCGGACCACGACCGAGCTCGAGAGGCGCGTCGCCGCCCTGTTGGGCAAGGAGGCGGCGGTCTTCCTGCCCTCCGGGACGATGTGCAACGAGATCGCGATCCGAGTGCACGTTCGGACGGCCGGTGACGAGGTCTTCCTCGGCAGGCGCTCGCACCCGGTAGAGGCCGAGGCGGGCGGTCCGGCCGTGCTCTCGGGTGCGGTGCTGACCGTCCTCGACGGTGACCGCGGGACATTCACCGGCGACACGCTCGACGCAGCCGTTCGGGCCCATCCGATCGATGACCGCTACTCGCCCCAGCCGCGGCTGGTCTGCGTGGAGCAGACCGCCAACCTCAGCGGCGGCTCGGTCTGGCCTCTCGAGCGGGTGCGCGGGGTCCTCGAGGTGGCCCATGCCCACGATCTGCGGGCGCACCTCGACGGGGCGCGGCTCCTGAACGCAGTCGTGGCGAGCGGGGTGGACGCGCCGGACTGGGGGGAGGGCTTCGATTCAGCCTGGATCGACTTCAGCAAGGGACTGGGCGCGCCGGTCGGCGCCTGTCTCGCCGGCTCCGAGCAGTTCATCGCGGAGGCCTGGCGCTGGAAGCAGATGCTGGGAGGCGCGATGCGGCAGTCCGGGATCCTGTCCGCCGGGGCTCTCTTCGCCCTCGAGCACAACGTCGAGCGCCTGGCAGACGATCACGTGCGGGCGCGTCGTCTCGCGGAGGGTCTCGCAGAGCTGCCGGGGATCGAGCTCGATCCCGCCCTGGTCGAGACGAACATCGTGGTCTTCCGAGTCGCGGACGCAGCCGGCTTCTGCAGCCGCCTGGAGGCTGAGGGCATCCGCATGGGGGCGCTGGACGAGCACGAGGTGAGGGCCGTGACCCACCTCGACGTCGACGACGCCGGTCTCGAACGTGCGTTGGAGGCGGCTCGGAATGTCGTCTCGGCCGGCGTCGGCTGAGCTTGCGTCCACTCCGACGCGGCGAGTAGCCTGACCGGTCTCGTCCAGCCGCCAAGAAGAAGAAATGCAAGAAGCGTAAGAAGCTGTGGCGTGCGGGCGCTATCCTGCCCCGCCGATGGCGGTCCCCAAGAAGCGACAGTCGAGGACGCGGCGCGACAAGCGGCGCGCGCAGCACAAGGTGTCGGCCGCGCGGCTGAACGAGTGCCCCCGCTGCCACAGCCTGCGCCTGCCGCATCGGGTCTGTCCGACCTGCGGCACGTACGCCGGCCGTGAGGTGATCCGCCACGAGGCGCCCGACACGGCGCCTGCCGGCGGGCAGTCGACGACGGCTGAGTAATGCCTGACGTCGCACCGGTCGCCCTCGACGCCTACGGGGCGGACGGGGGACCCGAGCTGGTTCTGGAGGGCGCCCGGCTGGCCGCCGGCGACGGCATTCCCATCCGCATCTTCGGGCCGAGGAGCCTCGAGGTGGCCGGCAACGTGGAGTTGGAGGCGACCACGGAATGGATCGGCAACGAGGCCGAGCCGGTGGCCGCTGTGCGTTCGACGCCCGATGCCTCGATCGTCCGTGCCGCCGCTGCGGTCGCCGACGGCACCTGCAGCTCGCTGGTCAGCGCCGGCTCGACCGGAGCGACCATGACGGCCGCGCTCTTCGCACTCAAGCGAGCCCGGGGAGTTCATCGCCCCGCGCTCGCAGTCCAGATTCCGGTGCCGGGGCGGGAGGGCGCTCCACTCGTCTTCCTCGATTGCGGGGCGAACACCGACGTGCGCCCGCAGCACCTGATCCAGTTCGCCTTCCTCGGTTCTGCATTCAGTGCCGCCGTGCTCGACGTGGAGAGCCCGCGGGTCGCCTTGCTCTCCGTGGGCGAGGAACAGAAGAAGGGACGCCTCGACGTGGTCGAGGCGAACGAGGCGCTCAGCGGGGTCAGCGGAATTCGCTTCATCGGCAATCTCGAGGGACGCGATCTGCTGACGGGGGAGGCCGACGTCGTCGTCACCGACGGCTTCACCGGCAACGTCACCCTGAAGACTCTGGAGGGGACGGCGAAGGGCGTGGCCGACGCGGTTCGCGACGCGGCTCACTCCAACCCCGCTGCCGCGCTCGGAGGCCTGCTGCTGCGTCCCGCGCTCGGCGGACTGCGCCGGACGATGGACCCCAACGGGGTCGGCGGGGCGATCCTCCTGGGGCTGCGCGGAGTGGCGGTCGTGGCGCACGGCAGCTCGAATCCGGATGGGATCGCCAACGCCGTCCGCCTCGCCCACCGCGCGGTCACAGAGCGGGCCGTGGAGCGCACCGGCGAACTTCTGGCCACATCGGGGGCGACGCGCGATGCCCTCCGGGCTTAGGCGATAATGGCGGGGATGGAACGCGACGAAGTCATGAACCTGGTCCGTGAGCACCTGAGCACCGAGCTCGAGGTGTCTCCCGATCGGATCCAGCCGGAGACCCGCTTTCGGGAAGACCTCGACGCGGACTCGCTCGACCTCTATGAGCTGGTGATGGAGCTCGAAGATCGCTACGGGATCCGCGTCAGCGAGGAGGAGGCCGCACGGATCGAGACCGTCGGGGACGCGGTTGACTTCGTCACCGGGCGAGTGACGGCGGCTTAGGAAGGGCTTCGACCTGACCCGATGACACCCGGCACCGCCACGCTGGCGGAGCTGTTCGCGGACGCCCCCGAAGAGCTGCGCCGGCAGGCCCTCTCTCACTCATCCTGGGTCGAGACCCGCACCCAGTCCTATGGTCGGCTCGCCTTCCTCGGAGACAGCGTGCTCGGCCTCTCGGTGGCCGCTCTGCTCTTCACCGACCATCCGGACGCCGACATCGGCGAGCTCACCAAGATCCTCAACCAGGCCGTCAGCGGGCGGGCCTGCGCCGAGGTCGCTCGCCAGCTCGGCCTCCCGGACATGCTCGCCGCGCAGGCGCCGCAGGAGGGGAATGGGCTGCCGGTCGAGACCCTGCTGGCCTCGGAGCGAACCCTCGCGTCGGTCTGCGAGGCCGTGATCGGGACCTGCTACCTGGCGCATGGGTTCGAGCCCACCTCGAGAGCCGTCGTCGCCGCCTTCAGCGACGAGGTCGATCAGGCCACCCGGGAGCGACTCGACTTCAAGTCGGAATTGCAGGAGCGGCTCGCGCGTGACGGTGAGACCGTCAACTACGAGGTGACGGGAGAGGAGGGACCTCCGCACGACCGGCGCTTCGAGGTCCGCGCGACGGTCGACGGCGACGAGATCGGAGCCGGCACGGGGAGGAGCAAGAAGGAGGCGGAGCAGGCTGCCGCGGAGCGCGCCCTCGACGAAATGCGGAGCTAGCGATGCTTGGCGTCTGAGGCGGGCGCGAGGATTCGGATTGCTGGCACTCTTCCCACCTCCATGTATCTGAAGGCGATCAACCTGAAGGGCTTCAAGTCCTTCCCCGACCGCACCCGGCTCACCTTCTCGCCGGGCGTCAGCGTGATCGTGGGGCCGAACGGCTCGGGCAAGTCGAACATCACCGATGCCGTCCTCTGGGCCCTCGGTGAGCAGAGCCCGACCGCCGTTCGCGGCCAGCAGATGCGGGACGTGATCTTCGCGGGAGGCAGCGGCCAGTCGCCCAGGCGCTTCGCCGAGGTCGAGGTCGTCATCGACAACAGCGAGGGGCGCGCGGCCAGCGAGTTCTCCGAGCTCTCGATCTCCCGCCGGATCGAGCGAAACGGCGAAGGCGAATACCGGCTGAACGGGGCTCGCTGCCGTCTCGTCGACATCCTCGAGGCGCTGGCCGACACGAACATGGGTCGCGAGGCGCACTCGGTGATCAGCCAGGGCAAGGTGGAGCAGATCGTCAACTCCAAGCCCAAGGACCGGCGCCTGCTGATCGAGGAGGCGGCCGGCCTCGGCAAGCACCGCAAGCGCCGCCACAACGCCCAGCTCAAGCTCGACCGCACCCGCGACAACCTCGAGCGCGCCATGGACGTCGAGCGGGAGGCCCGGTCGCACCTTCGCCCGCTGAAGCGCCAGGCGGAGGCGGCGGAGCGGACGGCGAAGCTCGAGCGCGAATCCAATGAGCTTCGGGCGCGGGTCGTCGCCGACGCCCTGCGCGCGCAGCAGGAGCAGCTCGCCGGCGCCGACCGGGAGCTGACGGGGGTCCGCGCCAAACGGGACTCTGTCGAGAAGTGCTTCGAGGAGGTCCGCGCGCGCCGCACAGCCATCGAGGAGCGGATTGCCGCCGGCGAGGAGGGACGCCGCCGCCACGGTGAGGCGCTCGCTGAGGCGCGCGCCGCCATGGAGCGCGTGCGCGCCCGGGCGGAGTCGCTGGAGGTCGCCGAGCACGACCTGCGGGCGGCGCTCGGTGAGCGTCAGCTGCGGCTCGAGGCGCTCGAGACCGAGCCGGACGAGGCCGCAACCGCGAGCCGGATCGCCGAGCTCGAGGCCGAC
>DASTAI010000032.1:0-2967 GCA_035712865.1 Solirubrobacterales bacterium | reverse complement strand
CGAACCACCCCGCCGCCTCGGCGTGAACTGAGGCCGGTGCGCGGTGATCCGGGGGAGCAGCGGGGCGAAGACGTATCTCCGGTGCCTTCGGACGCCACTGGAGTGCGACAAAGCGATGCGCGGGGCCGAGTCGACGCCACTCGGCCTCGCCGTCGCTTCATCACCCACTGATCCCGCGCCGCGCGACTAACCGGTCCGGGTGGTGTTCCCTGCGAACGAGAACTTGCGTTCGCGGCGAATGGCGTTCCCTACCCTTCGGCGCGCAGTGAGGTGGGCGTCGGGGAAGCCGCGCTCCGTCTCGCTTCGACACTCCCAACCCGAACCCTCCGAATGGCAAGACGACAGACCCCCGACGTTCTCCGGACCCGTCAGCGGACCACGCGGCGGCCGGAGCATCTCACCGAGCAGCGTGCGCGTCCGCCGATCGTCGAGCTGCGACGGGTGACCAAGATCTATCCCGGCGGGCACGTCGGGCTCGAGCGCGTCAGTCTGCGTGTCGACCGCGGTGAGTTCGTCTTCCTGGTCGGCCCGACCGGCTGCGGCAAGACGACGCTGATCAAGACGCTCCTGCGAGAGCTGGAGCCGACCGAGGGCGAGGTCCTGATCGCCGGTCGTGACATCGGCTCGCTGTCGGACAGGAGGGTCCCGCAGCTTCGACGCCGGATCGGCACCGTCTTCCAGGACTACAAGTTGCTGCCGAACCGGAGTGTCTACGACAACGTCGCCTATGCGCTGCAGGTGATTGGCGCGTCGCGTTCCGAGATCCGCCGGAAGGTGCCCGACGCCCTCCGCCTCGTCGGACTCGCGGACAAGGTCAAGAACTACCCCGACCAGCTCTCCGGCGGAGAGCAGCAGCGCCTCTCGGTGGCCCGCGCGTTCGTCAACCACCCGCCGTTGCTGCTGGCCGACGAGCCGACCGGCAACCTGGACCCCAACACCTCGATCGGGATCATGCAGGTCCTCTACCGGATCAACCGCACCGGCACGACCGTCTTCGTCGTTACCCACGACCGCGAGATGGTGGACAAGATGAGGCGACGGGTGATCCAGCTCGACGGCGGCCGCATCGTCCGCGACCAGGCCGCCGGCACCTACACCTCGGACGACGAGTCGACCCGCGAATTCGCCCGCCGAGTCCGCGAGGAGATGGGCCTCGACGACGAGCGTCCGGCCTACTGAGGTAGGGACGAGCGATGGGCCGAATCTTCTTCTTCATCCGTGAAGGCCTGAGGGCGCTGCGGCGCAGCGCGGCGCCGAGCCTCGCGGCGATAGTCACGGTGGCGATCACGGTGCTGGTCCTCGGCGTCCTGATCCCCGTGCTGCAGTCGGCGAACGACAAGACCAACGAGGTCCGCAACCAGGTGGGTCTGCGGGTCTTCCTCAGCGATGTGGACGCGGCGGGTCAGCCCCTGCCGGTCGGATCGGTCGGGCAGCAGGCGCCGCCTGCCCAGGTTCAGGAGCTTCAGTCCAAGCTGCAGGCGATTCCACACGTGGAGTCCGTGCAGTTCGTCTCCAAGGACCAGGCCAAGACGATCCTCAGCGACCGCCTCCGGGACGAGAATCGCGAGGACATCGTCGCCCAGCTTCCGGGCGCGCGGAACCCGCTGCCGGCCTCCTTCAACATCAAGCCGGACGATCTGGCCAACCTCGGCACCGTCCGCGCCGCGATCACGCCGCCGGGAGCGAGCGGCAAGCCGACGCCGATCAGTCCGCTGATCAACGACGTGAACGACTCGCGTGACGACGCGGCGAAGATCAGCGGGGCGACGACGGCCGTTCGGTGGGTGCTGGGAGTCGTCAGCGCCCTGATGCTCATCGCCTCGCTCCTGCTCGTGGCCAACACGATCCGCCTCTCCATCTACGCCCGTCGCCGTGAGGTCGAGGTGATGCGGCTTGTCGGCGCCACCAACTGGTTCATCCGCTGGCCCTTCATGGTCGAGGGCCTGGTCTGCGGCCTGGTCGGTGCGGGGGTGGCAATCGGCTTCCTCTTCCTGGGGAAGACGGTGATCGTGGACCCGCTGAAGAACAACTTCAACCTGATCAACTCCACCGGCACGATCGGCTTCGCCCCACTCGCCATCGTCCTGCTCGGCGTTGCCATGACCGTCTCGGCGATGGGCAGCGGCCTGACGCTGCGTCGCTTCCTCCGCATCTGACCTTTATTCGCCTCGGTAGGGTCGCGAGCCCATGAAACGGGTCGGGACACCACTCCTGCTCGCCGCCGTGATCGCGGTCACCCTGCTGGTCGGCGTCGTCGTCGGCGGCCAGGTCGGGGCCGTGCGCGACGCGGTCGACGACGTCTTCGGCAATCCCGATCAGAACGCGACCGCCCAGGCGATCGACGTCATCCACGACGACTACTTCCACACCGTCGACGAGGCGGACCTGGAGAACGCATCGATCGGCTCGATCGTGGATCACATCAAGCACCGCTACGACGACCGCTTCTCCCACTACTTCACTCCCTCGGAATACGACCGCTTCAAGATGGGCGCCCACCTCTCCGGCGTCGGGATCGCCGTGACCGAGGTCCCGCAGGGGCTCCGCGTGGCGACCGTCTACAAGCGCACTCCTGCGATGGAGGCCGGGATCCAACCGGGCGAGATCATCACCGGAGTGAATGGAGAGTCGATCGCCGGCAAGGACGCGGACTCGGTGACCAATCGCATCCGCGGGCCGGCGGGCACGAAGGTGACGCTGACCATCCGCAACCGCAACGAGAAGAGCAGGGATGTGACGGTGACCCGTCGGGAGGTGGAGGTCCCGCAGGTCTCGGGCCGCATCGAGGAGGTCGACGGCAAGAAGCTCGGCTACGTCCGGCTTGCGGGCTTCTTCCCCGGTGCGCACGGCGAGCTTCGCAAGGAGGTCGAGCGGCTGTACTCGCAGGGCGCCGAGGGGTTGGTCCTCGACCTCAGGGGGAACGGAGGCGGCCTGCTCACCGAGGGCATCCTGGTCTCGAGCATCTTC
>DASTAI010000031.1:0-7143 GCA_035712865.1 Solirubrobacterales bacterium | reverse complement strand
GAGCTGGCCGCTCAGTGGGACTGGATCGCGAACGCCCTGAACATTCAGGACTCTCTCGTCCCCGCCCCGAGCGACATCGCGACCTCCCTCTGGGAGGACCGCTCACTGCTGCTCGACGACTCCTGGGTCACGCTGCGCGAGGTCCTGCTCGGCTTCCTCTGCGCCCTGGTGGCCGGGCTCGCCTTCGCCGTAGTCCTGCACCTCTCGGACACCCTGAGGCGCGCCTTCTATCCGCTGCTCGTCGCCTCTCAGACGGTCCCGCCGGTCGCCATCGCGCCGATCCTGATCGTCTGGTTCGGCTTCGGACTCGGCCCCAAGGTCCTCCTGATCGCCCTCGTCTGCTTCTTCCCGGTCACCGTCAACACGCTCGACGGTCTGCGCTCGGTCGACCCTCAGCTGATCACGATGATGCGCACGCTCGGTGCGAACCGCCGGCAGATCCTGGGGCGGGTCGAGCTGCCTTCAGCCCTGCCGTTCTTCTTCAGCGGCACCAAGATCGCGATCGCGATCGCGGTGATCGGCGCCGTCTTCGCCGAATGGGCGGGCGCGAGCTCGGGGCTCGGGCATCAGATCCTGATTGCCTCCAGCAATCTGCTGACCGCGCGCATGTTCGCCGCCATCACGCTGCTCTCGCTGATGGCGATCCTTCTCTTTGCGCTCGTGTCGCTCATCGAACGCCGGGTCGTCAACTGGGACAGTCGCGGGGTGACCCGGACTTGAGGCCCTCTGGAGCGGCGCGGCTGGCGGCTGCCCTTGTCGCCTCCTCCATCCTGGCGCTCTCCGTGGCCTCCTGCGGCGGCGGCAGCGATGATGTCTCTCTCGGGACGCCGGCGAACCCACAGCCGTTCAGCCTCGAGCTCGACTGGTACGCCAACCCTGATCACGCGGGGATCTTCACCGCCATCGACAACGGCTTTTTCCGGCAGGTGGGGCTCGACGTCACGCCGCAGGTCCCCTCGGATCCGTCCGCCCCGATCAAGGAGGTGGCAGCCGGCCGCGTCGATTTGGCGATCTCCTACGAGCCCGAGGTCCTGCTCGCCGCCGACAAGGGCCTCGACGTCGAGGCTGTCGGCGCGGTGGTCGACTCGCCGTTGACGTCTCTGATCTCCCTGCCGCGGAGCGACATCACCTCGGCCTCCGCCCTCAACGGCAAGACCGTCGGGACGGCGGGCATCCCCTACCAGAGCGACTACCTCGAGACGATCCTCCAGACCGCCGGCCTACCCGCGTCGGCGGCGCAGGAGGTCAACGTAGGGCTCAACCTGCTGCCCACCCTGATCGGCGGCAAGGTCGACGCGATCCTGGGCGGCTTCCGCAACATCGAGGGCGTCGATCTCCAGCAGCGCGGCCTCGACCCGCGGATCATCCCGGTCGATCAGCTCGGCGTCCCCACCTATGACGAGCTGGTGCTCGTGGCTCGCAGGTCGACCGTCGATGCCCACCCCGAGGCGATTCGCGCCTTCATCGAGGCACTCGGCCGGGGGACCGACTACGCCAGGGCGCACCCGCAGGAGGCGGCCAACGCAGTGCTCTCCGCGGGGAAGGGGCTGGACCCGATGCAGACGCGCGCCGAGGTCGGTGCCACGCTCCCGCTTCTGGCTCCGCCCCAGGGGAAGCCGTACGGCTATCTCGACCCGGCGGCCTGGCGCGCGTACGCCCGGTGGATGGCGGACCACGACCTGATCTCGAGCCCCCCGCCTCCGAGCGAGGTGCTCACCAACCAGCTCTTGCCGTAGTTGAGAGCCGCTAGGCCGCCAGCCTCGCCGGGGGTCCCGTTCCCACGGCCTTGTGCCAACCGACCAGCGCGTAGGTCCCGGCCAGGCCACGGAAGGGCGCGTACGGCGCGAAGTACTCCTCCACCTCCTCGACCGTCGCCCGGCGGCCCAGGCCGGCGAGATGCCCGACGAGCTTCACGTATGCCAGATCGCCGGCCGGCAGTGAGTCCGGATCGCCTCGGCCGTGCAGTCCGAGGCACTGGATGGTCCACGGACCGATCTCGCTGATCTGGAGCAGCCGCCGGTCCGATTCGGGATCCTCGAGGCGCGCCCGCCCGCGGGACACCTCGCGGGCGCAGCGGACCATGGCGACGGACCGGCCCGCGCTGAGATCCATGGAGGCCAGCTCCGCGGGAGCCCTTCCCGCGATGACCGCCGCCGACGGCACGTCGCGGAGGGGCCATGACCGCTGCCTGCGACTGCGCGGCGCCGGCTGGTTCGGCAGGTAGCTCGGCGCCCACCGCCGCACGATGCGCCGCTGGATCTCGGCCGCGCGCCTCGCCTCGATCAGCTGAGAGGTGATCGCCCAGCAGAGCGCCTCCCAGGGCCACGGCCTCCGCTTGGGCCGAACCCACGGCTTGTGGTGGATCGTGGGCCCCAGCAGCGGATCCCGCTTGAACGCCTGGAAGAACTCCCCCATGTCGTCCTCGACGGCCAGCGAGAAGCGCACCCGCTCGACCGCGATGCCGAGCTCCGGCTCGCCCGCGGGCGCGATCTCCTGGGCGGAGGGCATCCCCTCGGGGACGATCTGATGATGGACCGCGGCCGGATCGATCGGCTCGGCTCGGATGTGGACGTGGCCCTCCCGCGTCCGCCAGGCTCTCACCCGCACGGGCGTGTGCCTGACGTGCAGGAGGCGCTCGACCACCTTCTCCCGGGAGCGCACCACGCCATCGCCGCCGCTGCTCCGAGGCAGGCGGTAGGGCCAGCGCGGCAGGACCCGCTCCTCGATGACGGAGGGCACTAGCGCCCGAGGACGTGAACGTCGACCAGGAAGCTGCGACTGGCGACGACCTTCTCGCGGCGGCGGAAGAGGCCACGGCGGGGTGGGCGTCTGGGCGCCCGCGATGCCGATCTGGCGAGCGCGACGACGGCCACGCCGGCAGCGGCGCCACCGGCAGCGGCGACGACCAGCGGGACCTCCCGGCCCCAGAGCTCGATCGTCCGGCCCTCGGCCCGCACGGGCAGAGGCCGGACGGGCTCCGCCTCGACCAGCTCCTCTGCGTCGATCTGCTCCGGCTCAGGCATCGGTCTCATCCTAAGGGTGCGTCAAGACCCTTTCTGTTTGAGTGGGTCATCCACACCGATCAAGGAGCGGAAGATGCCTGATTTCGACCTGACCAGCATCGCCTTCCAGAACGGGCAGCCGATTCCCCGGAAGTACTCCTGCGAGGGGGAGAACGCCTCGCCGCCGATGGACTGGAGTGCGCCGCCCGAGGGAACCAGGTCCCTCGCGCTGATCGTCCACGATCCCGACGCCCCGGTCGGCGACTTCACCCACTGGCTGGCCTGGGGCATCGACCCCCTCGACGGCGGGCTCGACGAGGGCGTCCACCCGCCGGCGGAGGGCACGAACGGCTTCGGCGAGAACGGGTATGGCGGCCCCTGCCCGCCTCCGGGCGACGGCGCCCACCGCTACGAGTTCGAGCTGTTCGCACTTGACATGGAGCTCGACCTCGAGACCGAGTCCAGCCGCGAGCAGCTCGAGGGCGCCATGGAGGGGCATGTGCTCGGCGGCGCCGAGCTGACCGGGACCTACGAGCGCACCTGATCTAGAGCGTCTTCTCGTAGAGCCGGTAGCGCTTCACGATCTCGCCGCCCATCCCTTCCATGGCCCGGTTCATCGGCTCGTTCGTCTCCAGGATCCAGCCCTGGTCCCCGGCCTTTTGAGGCGTCCTCTTGGCCGCCTCCACATGCTCCACGTAGAACTTCGCCGCGACACCCGTGTGCTGGTACTCGGGCTTCACACCGAGCGCGAAGACCCGCACGCGGTCGACCTTGCCTTTGCCCAGCAGAAAGCGGAGCCACCCGATCGGCAGCAGGCGGCCGTTCATCTTCCTGGTCACCTGGTTGATGTCGGGGAGCGTCAGCGCCGCTCCGACCGTCTCGCCGTTGTGCTCGGCGACGAACGTCCAGTTCTCGTCGAGGATCTGCTTCAGGTTCTGTGCCTGGAAGCTGACCTCCTCCTGGGTGACCGGGACGAAGCCCCAGTTCTTCTCCCAGGCGGAGTTGTAGACCTCCATGAAGCGGGCGATCTCGGCCTCGAGATCCTTCCGCCGCATGTTGCGGATCGTGATCCCGTGCTCCGACTCGACCTTCTCGGCGACCGCGTGGATCGCGTCGTGGAAGCGATCCCCCTGCTTCAGCCCCCCCAGCTCGAGCCACCACATCAGGAGGTCCATCGTCTTGCCGTAGCCGAGCGACTCCAGCTGCTCCCGGTAGTACGCCGGGTGCCAGGGCTCGAGGATCATCGGGTGCCGCTGGTAACCCTCGATCAGCAGCCCGCACTCGTCGTTGGTGGTGAAGTCCATCGGCCCGATGATCCGATCCCGCCCGCGCGAGCGGACCCACTCCTCGGCGGTGGCGAAGAGCGCCGAGAAGATCTCGGGGTCGTCCTCCGCCTCGATGAAGCCGAACTGGCCGTCACTGCCACCCTGGAACTCGTCCCAGCGCCGGTCGATCTGGGCGGTGATCCGGCCGACGGGCTCGCCGTTCCGCCAGGCGAGGAAATACTCGGCGTCGGCGTGCTCGAAGTAGGGGTTCTTCTCCTTGTTCAGGAAGTGGCGGCGCTCGTAGATCAGGGGCGGCACCCACGGGGTCCCCGGGTGCAGCCTGAAGGGCAGCTTGATGAATCTGGTGAGCTCCCGCCTGCCCTGCACGGGACGTACCTCGACTGAGCCTGGCATGGTGCGGGACGCTACAAGCTGCATACTTCCGGGGGATGTCCGACTCCCTGCTTAATGCGAGGGCGCGCGACAGCGCGACCCGTTTAGTGCCAGACGTCTTCGAGAAGGCCCGAACGCACGACCGGGTGGAGCAGCTCGAGGCCGCCAAGCAGGCCGATGTGCTCCCCTACTTCAGGATCCTGGAGTCTCAGGCCGGCCCCGTGGTCGAGATGGAGGGGCGCGAGACGATCATGCTCGGCTCCAACAACTACCTGGGGCTGACCACCGACGAGCGCGTCAAGCAGGCGGCCCGCGATGCGCTCGAGCAGTACGGAACGGGCGTCACCGGCTCCCGGCTGCTCAACGGCACGACCCCGATGCACGTGGAGCTGGAGCGCGAGCTCGCCGAGTGGATGGGCAGCGAGGACGTGATCGTCTACACCACCGGCTACCAGTCGAATCTGGGGGCGATCGGCGCGATCCTCGAGCCCGGGGACACCGTGATCTGCGATTCCGGCGATCACGCCTCGATCCTCGACGGCTGCAAGCTCTCGGGCGCCCGTCTGCGTCCCTTCCGCCACAACCGGATGGAGAAGCTCGAGACGATGCTCGAGCGCGCGGTCGCCGATGGCAGCGGCACGCTCGTGGTCGTCGACGGCGTCTTCTCCATGGAGGGCGATGTCTGCGACCTGCCCCCCATCGTGGAGCTCTGTCGCCGCTTCGGGGCGCGGCTGATGGTCGACGAGGCCCACGGCGTCGGGGTCCTGGGTCGGCGCGGGGCGGGCGCCAGCGAGCTTTTCGGCCTCGAGGACGAGGTGGACCTGCGGATGGGGACCTTCTCCAAGAGTCTCGCCTCCTGCGGCGGCTTCATCGCCGGCTCGGAGGAGGTGATCGAGTACCTGCGGATCTCTTCGCGCTCCTTCATCTTCAGCGCCTCCGCCGTCCCGGCGGCGGTCGGCGCGGCCCTGGGCGCTCTGCGGATCATCCGCTCGGAGGGCCCCGAGTTGATGGCGCGGCTGCTCGACAACGCGGCTTACCTGCGCCAGGGCTTCCGGGATCTCGGCCTGAGAGTCGTCGAGCCCGGGACGCTCCCGGACGGCACCGAGGCCACGACCCCGGTCGTGCCGGTGATCGTCGGCGAGGACTGGCAGGCGGTGCTGCTCTGGAAGGCTCTCTTCGACGCCGGCGTCTACACGAACGTCGCGCTTCACCCCGCGGTGCCCCCGGGAGGTGCGCTCCTCCGGACCTCCCTGATGGCGACCCACGATCGCGAGCAGCTCGACCGGGCGCTCCAGATCTTCGGGGACGTCGTCAAAGGTTTCCCGGACCTGCCGAGGGGGTAGAGGCTTGGGTTTGCGGTGCGGAGCGCCGAGGGGGCGCGCTCACCGGTTCGACGGTCTGGATGGACGAGCGTTCCGGCGTTCGACAAAAGATCTGCTCTTAGCGAACGGGATGAATTTTGGGGTATTGCTTCTCGGCGCGCCAGACGTATAGGTTTCGACCTCGCCGCGACGCTTCCGGGGCAGGGAGCGGACGGGAATGAGAAGGAGAGGACCGTCCACTTCCCCCGGCTCGAAAGAGCGACTGGGGGCACGCCGGCTTTAACGAACCCGCCAAAAAAACAATCCTGACCTAGCAGGAGGGAGAAACATGTCTGCCGCCACGACGATTGCCCCTGCCCGCCCACTGAACATGCCGCATCGGCGTTTCGAGCCGACGATCGTCGAGCAGCCGAACGAGTCCGAGAACGCAGGGACGAAGAGGGGAACTTCGCAGTGCATGGAGGCGCTCGCCCGCGCCAACAAGGTCCGACTTGCCCGCGCCGCGCTCAAGCGCGAGATCTCCGCCGGCGACCGCAACATCACCGAGGTGATCATGGAATCCCCCTGGGAGGTCGAGAGCATGAGCCTTGGTGAGCTCCTCTGCGCTCAGCGCCGCTGGGGCCGAGCCCGCTCCCGAAAGCTTCTTTCCTCGACCTCGCTCAGCGAGGGCAAGCGCGTCGGCACCCTGACCGAGCGTCAGCGCAGGATTCTCGTCGCGGCGCTCGAGGCGAAGCTCGCCAGCCGGCTGAACTAGCCCCTCAGCCTGAGCCGGAAGAGGGCTCCGCCGGAACGACGCCTGAAGGCCTGAGCGAAGAGCCAGGCGGAGCCCCCGAACGCCGCGGCCGACACCGCCACGCAGATCAGCGTGGCGGTGTCCGACGCCAGGAAGAGAACGCCGAACACCGGCACCGCGACCGCCGCGGCGAGCAGGAGGGTGTGAGACCGGTATCCGGCGAAATGCTCTCGGATGGAGAGCTCGAGCCCGGCGAGAGAGCCGAGCGCGAGTCCGACGCCGATCATGACGAAGCCCTGCGGGGGCGCTACGAAGAAACCCGCGATCAGCAGCAGGATCCCGACGAACACCACGATCTCCGAGAGCGGGAAATCCCCCCAAGGGGCAGGCGGCCGGTGGTCCGCGCCGGCCCGGCGGCGCGCCGCTCG
>DASTAI010000030.1:0-2900 GCA_035712865.1 Solirubrobacterales bacterium | reverse complement strand
CCGACGTAGTTGCCTACCGCGTTGGCGATCTTCCGGAGTGTCCGCTCGATCCGCTCGGAGTGTTCCGGTCTCTGCATCCGGATGAAGTTCTCGATCCATCGAGGCCCGGAGGCCACCATAAAAACGCTCAGGATCAGGATCGTCACCCCGGCGAAGATCGAGCTGACCAGCCCGAAGCCGATGTCACGGAGCACCTTGGCCGCATCGCCCGCCTTGCTCGGCAGCTTGTTCGCCTCGTCCGAGAGCTTCTGGGTGATGTCGTACTTGTTGTTGAGATCGTTCAGCGTTTTGTTCTTGTGGACGTAGTCCTCGACGTCGTGCACATAGCTGGGAGCGTTGGTGGCGACATCCGAGATCTGGTTGACGATCGGCGGCAGGAGCACGGCCCCGAGCCCGATCGGGATCGCCAGCAGCCCGAGGTAGACGACGACGATCGCGAGGCCGCGCTTCATGTAGCGCTGGAAGAAGTTGACGGGGCCCGCCAGTGCGACGGCCAGGAAGGCCGCGATGATCAGCCAGGTGATCGGCCTCCGCAGCAGGTAGATGATGTAGAGGGTCACCAACACCCCCACGACGACGAGGACGTTGCGGGCGATCGCACGTACGGGAGACTCGGTTTGAGTCATGCCGACCCTCCCTATTCGCGGCGAACGCGCCCCTTCCTACGCGGAGGCCGGGAAAGTCCCGGGGCTCAGGAGGGAGCGACGCCCGCCTGCTTGAAGAGCGCCGCCTCGGCGCCGGCGTGAACCCGGTGCAGCAGCCCCCGGCTGCTGACCCCGCCGCCGCTGAAGCTGTAGTTCATGCGCTTGTAGGCCGGTTCATTGGGCGTGAAGCCCTGGATCGGCAGCAGGGACACGCTGCCCTTTCCCTTGCACTTGCCGCCCGCCCCTTGGGTGATCTTCTCGGTGAAGTTGTACTGCGGCGGGGTGGACGGCGCGACATCGGTCAGAGTCCATTCCCCGCCGCAGCGGATCCCGGTGTAGGCCACCTGGCCGCTGCCGCTCGGCGTGATCTTCACCGCGACCGTGAAGGGCGCGAGCCCCTTCTGGTGGAGCTTCCCGCTCCACTCGCCCGCGATCTGCCGCGTGATCCCCTGGGAGTTGCCGAGCGCGGTGAGGTCGCCGGCGCTGCCGTTGCTGCCGCAGCCGGCGAGCAGCGGGATCACAAGGGCGAGCAGGCAGACACTGCGGGCGACCACGCCGAGAGCCTAGTATCGGCCCATGGCAGAGGAACCGGTCGCCGAGGGTCCGCGCCAGCTCGCCGAGGGGATCGAGATCCGCCCCGCGCGCACGGACGAGATCGAGGAGATGCTGCCGCTGATCCGCGCCTACTGCGAGTTCTACGAGACCGAGCCCGACGACGAAGGGCTGCGGAAGATGTTCCACACGTTGATCAGCGAGCCGAGCCAGGGCGTCGTCTTCATCGCCCGCGAGGACGGCAGAGCCGTCGGCTTCGCGACCCTGGACTGGAAGTGGTCCAGCCTGAAGGCGGCGAGGATCGGTTACCTCGAGGATCTCTACGTGCACCCGGAGGCGAGGGGGCGCGGCATCGCCGACACGCTGATCGAGGTCTGCGCCGACCGCTGCCGTGAGCTCGGCATGCCCGCCATGGAATGGCTGACCGCGCCGGACAACCACCGGGCGCAGCGGGTCTACAACCGCGCGGGAGCGCAACCGGGGACCTATCTGGAATACGACCTGGAGCTATGACGGACGATCTCCGCTCCGCGGTCGGGGCGGTCTGGCTCAACCACACCAGAGGGGGGCATGGGGAGCCGCTCCTTCTGCTCCACTCCCTCGGCGGCTCGCTGGTCCAGTGGTCGCCCGTCATCGATCGGCTCGCCGCCGAGCGCGAGGTGATCGCGATCGACATGCCCGGGTTCGGCGAATCGAACCCGCTTCCGGAGGGCGTCGCGCCCCGGGCCGCCAACCTGGCGACGGCGGTCCTTGACTTCTTCGACGCCCTCGGGATCGAGGGCAAGCCCGCGATTGCCGGTATCTCCCTCGGCGGCTGGGTGGCGATCGAATCCGCGCGCCAGGGAGGTGCGAGCGCGGTGGTGGCGCTCTGCCCCGCGGGCTTCTGGAGGCGCTCCCCGGATCCCTTCAATCCAAGGATCGCCCGGCGGCGGCGCCGGGGCCGCGCCCTGCTGCCATTCGTCCGGCCGGTGCTGCAGACCGCCCGCGGCCGCCGCAAGACCCTGGGGCGCTTCGTCTTCAGGCCAGAGCGGCTCAGCCCCGGCGAGGCGAATGCGATCGCCAAGGCCTACGTGACCGCGCCCGCCTACGACGAGGCGAGCGCCCTGATGCGCGCCGGCCGCATCGAGGAGCTGAAGGCGATCAAGGTGCCGATCACGCTCGCCTGGGCAGAGCACGACACGCTGGTCCGGAACAAACCCCTGCCCGAGAAGGCACTGCCGAAGGGCGTGGAGCAGGTGGTCCTGCCCGGCTGCGGTCACGTGCCGACCTGGGACGACCCGGATCTGGTCGCCCGCGTGATCCTGGCGGGAGCGCGCCGCAAGCGCTAGTCGCCCAGAGCGCTGCTCTGAATGGAAGGCGGCGGCATGGGGGTGAACGTCCCGCAGTACCCGCCATAGCGGCCATTCCGGGACGTTCGGCGGTGGGGGAGACGTTCAGCCGAGTTCCTGGGCGAGGCCGATCAGAAGTCCTTCGGGCCCCCGGATGTAGCAGAGCCGGTACATGTCTTCGTACTGCACCACTTCGTCGACGAGTTGTGCGCCGTGTTCGCGGAGCCGGGCGAGGGTAGCGTCGAGGTCATCCACGGCGAACATGACACGCAGGTAGCCCAGGGCGTTCACGGGAGCGTTCCGGTGGTCAGCGGCAACAGGCGGCGCGACGAATCGCGACAGCTCGAGCCGGCTTTGGCCGTCCGGGGTGCGCATC
>DASTAI010000029.1:0-3461 GCA_035712865.1 Solirubrobacterales bacterium | reverse complement strand
GCCTGTTGCTCGAGCGTGATCGAGCTGTAGCGGTGGAACCTGATGTCGTAGCGCTCCTCGAGAAGGTCCTTGGTCTCGTAGGTCTCCGGGAAGAGCACGTCGGTGTCGAGATAGAAGAAGCGGGCGTCTTGGTCGATCGAGTTCGCCATGTGGACCGTGACCGAGCTCGTCTTCTGGAATGAGCAGGCGATGTACATGCGAGGGCTGAAGGTCTCGAGAGCCCAGGAAAGAGCCTCCTCGGCGCTGGCGTCCTCGAGCTCCGCGGCCTTCTCGTCGGGATCGAACCCGAGTCCCTCGAGCTGGGCGTCGGGTACGGCGGCGTGCTCGGTGGCGACGGCGTCGTGCAGGATGCCCTTTCGCCCGTTGCCGTTCGCGTTCTCCACGCCCGGTTGTGTAGCGGTCGGCTCCATCAGACCGCGCACTCACCTTCCCCGCGCTCGACCTTGTAGGGCTCGGAGCGGTTCCAGTCGATGAAGAAGAGCAGGTTGTCGGCGTTGAACTCGACCGGCAGCTTCAGGTCCGAGATCAGCTCCTCGAACTGGTCGAATCCCGTGCGGTCGACGTAGGAGTTGAAGTCCTCGCCGTCGTTGCGGTTCTCCTCGTAGCGGCGAATCCAGCGTTCGACGGCCTCCGGCACCCTCTTGGCCGGGAGGCGTGCCTTGAGGCGATGACCGAAGACGACGTCGCCGCCCTCGAAGTTGCCGGCGATGTGCGGGATGTAGGCGGGAATCGTGTGCTCCCCGACCTTGATCGAGGCGCCGTAGAACCCGATCGTCGCGATGTGGTGCTGGGAGCAGCCGTTCGGGCAGCCGCTCATCTTGATGTGGATCTGCTTCGTCAGCGGGTCGGTGATCTCCATCTCCTCGAGCCGCTTCTGCAGCTCGCTGTTGAGCCCCATGGAGGCGGTGATCCCCAGCTTGCAGCTGTCGGTCCCGGGGCAGCTGACCACGTCAGTGACGGTGAACGCTCCGACCTCACCCAGGCCGAGCTCCTTCAGGCGGACCCAGAGGTCGTAGAGGGACTCCGGGCGCACCCAGCGCAGCACGAGGTTCTGCTGGACCGTCGTCCGGGCATAGCCGCCCGTGAAGTCGCGCATGATCGAGGCCAGGCCGCGGAACTGTTCCGGCGTCAGGTCCCCACGGGTCACCTTGACGGTGACGGTGACGAAGCCGTCCTGGCGCTGGGGCGCCACGTCGGCGTCGACCCAGGCGTCGAACTCGCTCTTGTCCCCGTTCGGTCTGCCGTAGCTCTCGGGCACGGCCGGAGCGTCGGCCTCCTCGTCGTGCACGTAGAGGAGGTGGTCGATGGAGAAGTCGCGCTCGTCGACCCAGTCGCCCTCGAGCTCCTCGTCGACCAGCTCGCGGAAGGCATCCATGCCGATCTTGTCGACGAGCACCTTGATCCGGGCGCGCATCCGGTTCTCGCGCAGCCACTCCTGGCGGTCGAAGATCCGCAGGGCCGCCTCGGTCCACTTCAGGTAGTCGCCGTTGTCCAGCTCGACGAACTCGTTCAGGGTCGGGGCGATCCGCGGCTGGATCGAGGTGCCGCCGCCGATCCGGATCTCGACGCCTCTCACCTGCTCGCCGTCGACCTCCTTCACCTTGGGGATGAAGCCGACGTCGTGGATGCCGGTGATCGCTCGGTCGGCGTCGCTCGCCGTGAAGGCGGTCTTGACCTTGCGGGGCATCAGCTGGGTGGTCGGGTGGCGCACGAAGTAGCGCGCGTAGGCCGCGGCGTAGGGGGTGATGTCGAAGGGCTCGTCGTCCGCGACTCCGGCCCACGGGTCGCCGGTGACGTTCCGGATCGTGTTGCCGCAGCCCTCGCGTGAGGAGAGGCCCGCCTCGCTGATCTGTCGAATCAGCTCGGCGGTGTCGGCCAGCGGCACGTGGTGGATCTGGATGTTCTGCCGGGTGGTGATGTGGCCCTTGTTGAGCGGCGCGAACTGCTCGACCACATCGGCGAAGGCCTCCATCTGCTCCGGGCTGACTCCGCCGAATGGCAGCTTGACTCGGATCATCTGCACGTCGGGCTGGCGCTGGCCGTAGACGCCCTGCTTGAGGCGGAAGCCGATGAACTGCTCCTCGGTCTGCTCGCCCCGCAGGAAGCTCGCCGCCTCGGTGTCGAAGTCGTCGAACTCACGCTCGAGGATCGGGATCACGTGCCCGGGGACGTTGTCGTAGACCTCGGGGTTCTCGAGCGAGCCGATCTTTCCCTTGCCGTGCTGCTTCTTGCCGGGCTCCTGCTTCAGGGTCGAGGGGTCGACCAGCTTCTTCGCGGGCTTCGCCGCGCCGTTGGCGGCTGTCCCCTTCTTCTCTGCGGTGGAGACTGGCTCCATGAAAGGCCGGCCCTTTCTGATCGACGACGTGGCCTCGCCCCGGCGCATTGGCCGGTCGCCCAATCTATCAAACCTGATCGAGTTTCAGGTGTTTATCGGCCGGCGAGTCTGCCGAGGTTAGCCCGCATGAAGGTGCAGCAGAACAGCCCCGCCCGATGCGCTGAGCCGATTCTCACATCGCGCCGTGCACGGAGAGGATGTTGCCCGCCGGATCGGTGAACCAGGCGATCCCGCCGGCCGGTCCTGAGCGATCGATCCCCTTTTCGTCCTGCTCGAATTCCTCATAGCGCTCGAACTCCACGCCCTTCCCCGCCAGCTCGTCGACCGTCCCGTCCACGTCGTCGACCGGGAAGTTGAGGATCGTGTAGTTCGCCGGCTCGAGGTCGGGCTTGCGGTAGATCAGGATCGCCCGGTCGCCTGTCTGAAGCTCCAGGAGGGGCTCGGGAGCTCCGACGTCGAGATCCTTGATCTCGAGGCCGAGGGTCTCGCCGTAGAACTGCTTCGCCTGAGCGAGGTCGGTGACGGCGAAGCCGCTGTAGGCCTTGCTTGCGTCGAGCATCGTGACTCCTCTCTTCTCTGAGTTCACTCACTGGGACCGGCTGCACCGGCAAGACTCATCGGTCCGAGGATCGCGTATAGATCGTGTCGTGACCGAGATTCCGGTGATCTCCGGTGAGGCCGTGCTCGCGGCAATCGATCCCACCGGCGCGATAGACCGGACGCGCGAGGCGTTCGAGCGCTATGGCCGAGGCGAATGGTCGATGCCCGCCAAGGTCTACCTGGACAGCCCGCCGCACGGTGACTTCCGCGCGATGCCGGCGCTCGGGGACGGCCTGGCGCTGCTCAAGTGGGTGACCTCCTTTCCGCACAACAGCGCCAGGGGGCTTCCAGTCGTCCGCGGCGAGGTCCTGCTCTCCGATGCCGAGACGGGAGAGGAGCTCGCAGTAATCGAGTGCGCCTCGGTCACCTCGCTGCGCACCGGCGCGGCCGCCGCGGTCTCGGCCCAGGTGCTCGCCGCAGATGGTGCGGCGACGGTCGGCATCATCGGCTGCGGCGTCAACGGCGCCTGGGCGGCGCGCTGCCTGGCGGGCGCGGGCTACGGGCCGGGAGTCTGCGCCGATCCCCG
>DASTAI010000028.1:0-17378 GCA_035712865.1 Solirubrobacterales bacterium | reverse complement strand
CGGCCCTGTTGGTGATCGTCCCGGCCGTGCTGGCGTTCTCCCTTCTGCTGGTTCGGGTGTACCGGCCGGCCACCCGCGCGGACGCGGCGCGTGCATGAGGCGCATTCGCGACCTGGCCGCAGCGATTTGGGAGTTCGTCGCAGGCGACGACTGGGTGACGGCGGCTGGTGTCGTCGCGGGCCTCGGACTCACCGCCCTGGTCAGCGGCACGAGCTCCGCCTGGATCGTCATGCCGCTCGCGGTCGCGCTGCTGCTGGCGCTCTCGATCTGGAGGCGGGCTCGTGGGCGCGGATCGCGGGACAGTCAGGGCGCGTGACTACGATTGATCGAGTGAGCCGCTACACGTCCGCCACTGATACGGACCGCCGGGAGATGCTCGACGCCATCGGCGTCGAGTCGATCGACGAGCTCTTCGAGGACATCCCCGAGGCCCTGCGGCTCGGGCGTGCGCTCGCCCTTCCGGACGGCAAGGCGGAGACCGAGGTCTATGACCGCCTCTCGGCGCTCGCCTCGCGCAACGCCCATGCCGAGGCGGAGACCAGCTTCCTGGGCGCGGGCATGTACGACCACTACGTGCCGGCGATCGTCGACGCGATCACCAGCAGGTCGGAGTTCCTGACTCCTTACACGCCCTACCAGCCCGAGATCTCCCAGGGCGGGCTGCAGGTGATGTTCGAGTTCCAGACCGCGATGTCAGAGCTCACCGGCCTGCCGGTCTCGAACGCGGCGTTGTACGAGGGGCCCTCCGCGGTCGCCTCCGCGGCCTACCTCGCGATCGGCGCCACCGGCCGGAGGAAGCTCGTCGCCTCGCGGGGAGTGCATCCGCATAGCCGGGAGTCGCTCGTCACCTACGGAGCCGGCTATGGGAGCGAGCTGGTCGAGGTGCCGCTCGCTGACGGACTGACGGACGCAGGCGCGCTCGCCCAAGCCATCGACGACGAGACCGCCGCCGTCTTCCTGCAGCAGCCGAACTTCCTGGGCTCGGTCGAGGACATCGAGGCGCTCGGCGCCGCTGCCAAGGCGCATGGCGCGCTGCTCGTGGTCGCCTGCGATCCGATCGCTCTCTCCATCCTCAAGCCGCCCGGAGAGTGCGGAGCCGATATCGCGGTCGGCGAGGGTCAGCCGCTGGGCAACCGTCTCGACTACGGCGGCCCATCCTTCGGATTCTTCTGCGCGACCGAGGAACACATCCGGCGCATGCCCGGCCGGATCGCCGGCCAGACCGAGGACGTCGACGGTCGCCGCGGCTTCGTCCTCACTCTCCAGACCCGCGAGCAGCACATCCGCAGGGAGAAGGCGACCCACAACATCTGCACAGCACAGGCGCTGAACGCACTCGCCGGCATGGTCCACCTCGCCTGGCTGGGGAAGCGAGGCTTCGTCGAGCTGGGTGAGCTGCTCGTGCGACGCACCGCCTACGCGCGCGAGCGCCTCGCCGCCGTTGACGGAGTCGAGCCGCTCCACGAGGCTCCCGTCGTCAGGGAGTTCGGGGTCACCCTCGACGCGCCCGTCGCCGAGGTGCTCGATCGCTGCGCGGCCGAGGGCATCGGCGGTGGCTATCCGCTGGGCCGTGACTACCCCGAGTACGAGAACGGATTGCTGATCGCCCTCACCGAGCGCCGCAGCCGCCAGGACATCGACCGCCTCGCCGAGGTGCTCGGAGCGGCGGTCCGCGATCTCGGCGGCCAGAGGGTCGCCGAGAGGGTGGCGTCATGAGCGAGATAGAGCGCCCCCCGACATCGGTCGAGGGCGGTACCCCCATGCAGCGGGATCCGGTCAGGACGATCTACGAACGCTCCGTTGAGGGCCGTCGGGCGGCGACCCTGCCCGATCCCGACGTCCCCGAGACGCCGATCGACGAGCTGATTCCGAAGGGCCTCCTTCGCGAGACGCCTGCGGAGCTCCCCGAGATCGCCGAGCCGGAGATCGTCCGCCACTACAACCGGATCTCGCGCCGGAACTTCGATCTCGACACCGGCTTCTACCCGCTCGGCTCATGCACGATGAAGCACAACCCGCGGCTCAACGAGCGGGTCGCCGCTCTGCCCGGCCATGCCCGGCTCCATCCGGCGCAAGAGCCCAGGCGGGCGCAGGGAGCCCTCGAGCTGATGTGGCTCCTCCAGCAGTCCCTGGCCGAGATCTGCGGCCTCCCGCATGTGAGCCTCCAGCCCTCGGCGGGCTCACATGGGGAGCTCGCCGGCCTGCTGCTGACCCGCGCCTACCACGCCGACCGCGGCGAGGAGCGGCACAAGGTGCTGACCCCCGACACCGCCCACGGCACCAACCCCGCGACGGTGACGATGGCGGGCTACCAGGTGGTGAAGCTGGCCTCGGACGATCGTGGCGGGATCGACCTCGACGACCTCCGCGCCAAGGCCGACGATGACACCGCCTGCCTGATGCTCACCAACCCGAACACGCTCGGGCTCTTCGACGGGAACATCGCCGAGATCGCCAGGATCGTCCACGACGCCGGAGGCACTCTCTACTACGACGGGGCCAACCTGAACGCGATCATGGGTCACACCCGGCCGGGCGACATGGGCTTCGACATCGTCCACGTCAACCTCCACAAGTCCTTCTCCCAGCCGCATGGGGGCGGCGGCCCCGGTGCCGGCCCGATCGCCTGCTCCGACCGGATCGAGCCGTTCTTGCCGCGGCCCCAGGTGGTGCGCCGCGAGGCACAGAACGGCGGCGAGCCACACTTCGACCTCGACTACGACCGTCCGCAGTCGATCGGGAGGCTACGGGGCTTCCAGGGGAACTTCGGCGTCTTCGTGCGCTCCTACGCCTACATCCTCAGCCTCGGCGGCGACGGCCTCCAGGAGGCCTCAGAGACCGCCGTCCTGAACGCGAACTACCTGCTCGCGAAGATGAGCGAGGGCGTTGCCGGAACCTACGCGCCGGTCGCCTTCGACCGCCGCTGCATGCACGAGTTCGTCCTCTCAGGCGCGCGGGCGAAGCGGGAGCTCGGCGTCAAGACCACCGACGTCGCCAAGCGGCTGCTCGACTACGGCATGCATCCGCCGACGGTCTACTTCCCGCTGCTGGTCGACGAGGCCCTGATGATCGAGCCGACCGAAACCGAGACGCGCGAGACGCTGGATGCCTTCGCCGAGGCAATCGAGGCGATCCTGGAGGAGGCGAAGGACGATCCCGAGATCGCCCGAAACGCGCCCTACGTGACTCCGGTCCGGCGGCTCGACGAGGTTGCGGCGAACCGCAACCCCGTCGTCCGCCAGCCGCTCTAGGCGCGAGCGCCTCCGCCTAGCCCTTGATCACCTTCGCCACCGGCACCTTGAGCGCGGTGATCTCGGCGTGGTTCACGTCCGCCGACTGAGATGACGAGCAGCTCAGGGTCGCGCTGGTCGCCGCCTTCGCACGTCCCGAGACCTCCATCGCGACGCTGCTCTGGGCCGAGAGCGTGCCCGTTCCCGTGAACGTGTCGGACTGATCCTGACCGACGCCGTTCAGCCGCAGGATGCAGCTGATGTTCGCGTTCGCGGCGTTCTGACGGACGTCGAACGTCGACCTCACGTCGTAGTTGCCCTGCGGCAGGTCGAGCGTGCCGAGGACCGCCTGGGCGGTCGTCAGGCTCTTCGCACCCGAGATCGTCAGCTGGGTGACGTTCGTCTTCTTCTGAATCGTCTTGTTCATCTTCTTCGCGGTGACCCCTTTGCTGCCCTTACCGATCACCGGGGTGACCAGCAGCGCCGCTGCGAGCACCGCGGCGAGCGCCGCAGGCACGACCCAGCGCCAGGGCGCATCCCTCACTACTCCCATCGGTTCCTCCTTTCGAGACCCCCGCCCGGATCGGCCGGGGCCGGAGGAGCCTTGCAGACACTGCGGAGGCCAGAACAGGGTCTTGTCCGCTGCCCGCCCGCCGCGGGCGGCGGCTCAGCCGTGACCTTTGCTGCCGCTGCCGCTACTGCCGCTGCCGCTACTGCCGCTGCCGCTACTGCTGCCGCTGCTGCCGCTACTGCTGCTGCCGCTACCGCCACTGCCGCTCCCGCTGCTGCCGCTTCCGCTTCCGCTGCTGCCGCTCCCGCTACTGCCGCTCCCGCTGCTGCCGCTCCCGCTTCCGCTGTTGCCGCTCCCGCCGCTGCTGCCGCTTCCGCTCACGCCGCCACCATCGCCGCTGTTGGGCGCGCCACCGCTCGAGCCCTCGGACCCGCCGCTGGAGTCTCCGGAGCCGGTCGGGCTACCGCTCGAGCCGGTCGACCCGCTGCTCGCGGGGTTGCCGGACGAAGAGGGGCCCTGCTCGGACGTGGGCCCGTGCGAGGGGGAGCCGGCGCCGTCCGGGGTGTGCTTCGTCGACCCCCCGTGGCCAGTTTGCGATTCGGGTTCGAGAGCGTGAGCGATCCCCGCCGCCCGTTCCGCGGCCTCGTGCACGACGGGTGGCGCCGGAGCCGACGCCTGCACAGCTGCGTCGGTGGCGACGACCGCGCTCGCGACCCCGGCGGCCGCCGCACTGGTTGCGACCACCTTCGCCGCCGAAGCGGCCCCGGCCTGCAGCTCCCCGATTACGGGATAGAGGAGGCGGGCCGGCAGGTTGGTGATCAGGGCCCAGGCGGCGAGTGGGCGGAAGCCCGAATAGTTTCTGCAGAACGCCCTGACGGCATCGTCGTCGAGCTGCTTGCCGGACTCCTGCTGCAGGACGGCGATCGCCCGCCTGTGCGTGTAGGGGGCCCGGTACGGCCGATTCGAAACCAGCGCGTCGAAGGTGTCGGCGACCGCGATGATCCGGGAGCCCAACGGGATCTCCTCACTCGCGAGCCCGTCCGGGTACCCCGTGCCGTCGATCCGCTCGTGGTGATGAGCGACGATCTCGGCGAGCTCCGGGTCGAGTCCGCGCTCGAGCATCATCTCGGCGCCCCGACCAGGGTGCAGCTTGATGACACCGAACTCCTCATCGGTGAGGCGGCCGGGCTTGTTGAGGATCTCGCGCGGGGTATCGATCTTGCCGATGTCGTGGACGGCAGCGGCCGCGCGAATCTTCACCCTCTCCGCCCGCGGGACGGCCATCGTTTTCGCGATCAGAGCCGCATGCCGGGCGACCCGGCGGGAGTGACCATGCGTGTACGGGTCCCGCGACTCGAGCGCTCCCGCGAGTTGCTCGAGCAGCTTGACCTTCTTCTGAGCGGTCAGGTCCTTGGCGTCTCCAACCGGGGCCCTGCGGCTCAATCCGAGCAGCTCCCTTGCGTTGGAGAGTCGCCGCTCCACCTTCCAGCGGCGCAGGAAGCCCCAGATCATCAGCTCGCTGAAGGTCAGGTCCGAGCGCCGGGGGCGCGATTCCCAGTAGAAGCGGCCCACCGCCGCCAGGGCAAGCGAAGCCAGGATGCCGATCGCCACCAGAAGCGGCATCGACATGACCACCCCGCTGGCGCGAAGGTTCCAGACGAGGCAGAGCGGCGGTATGGAGACGATTGCCGTCCACACAGCGACCATCGGGAGCAGCCGTGCCATATGCGGGGCACTCTTCTTGCCCAGCGGATCCCTTTCTGTTCGAGCGCCGCGCACCGTGGTGCGCGCTTCCGCCTTGCAGAGATTGCGTCGGGAGGGCCCTGACGGCGCTTTAGGTGCGGACTACGGATTCGGTTCCGACATCGGTCCACCCCTACCGGCTAATACCGTCGGGTGCCTACCGACTAGAGGGCAGAACTCTCGAGCTCCTCGAGCGCCGGCAGCTTCTGCTTCAGCTTGAGGACTGGCTCGAAGAGGTCGCCCTCCTTCTCGATCCGCTTGATCGCGTCGGGGATCTCGAAGCGGATCTTGTCCGGATCGCCGCCCTTCGCGGTGCGCTCGACCTCTCGCCAGTTGATCGGGATCGAGGCGGTGGGGTGCTCGCGGGCTCGCAGCGAGTAGACGCCGATCGTCGTCTTCTTCTGGTGGTTCTGGCTCCAGTCGACGAAGATCTTCCCCCGCCGGTCGACCTTGGCCATCTTGGAGACGACCTCCTTCGGAGTCTGCTTTTCCAGCAGCTGCGCGATCGCCTTGGCAAACGGGTTGGTCTGCTCGTACGTGACCTTCGTGTTGAGCGGGAAGTAGATCTGCATCCCCTTGCCGCCGGAGACCTTCGGGAAGCCCTCGATGTCGAACGCCCCGAACAGGTCGCGAACGCGCAGTGCGACCTCGCAGCACTCGCGCAGGCCGGCCGGCGCGCCGGGATCGAGGTCGAAGACCAGAAAGGTGGGCTGCTCCATCCGTCTCGCCCTGGAGAGAGAGGGGTGCAGCTCGAGCGATGCGAGCTGTGCCATCCAGATCAGCGTGGCGCGGTTCTGGCAGAGGCAGAAGTCGATTTCTCCCGCCCGCCGGTCGACGTAGATCGGAGTCGTCTTCACCCAGTCGGGGCGGTGCTTGGGGCAGTTCTTCTCGAAGAAGGAGGTGTCTGGCTTGCCGACTCCCTCGGGAAAGCGGCGGAGCGTCAGCGGCCGGCCCTTCAGGTGGGGGACGATCACGTCGGCGACGCGCGCGTAATAGTCGATCACCTGGGCCTTGGTGGTCTTGGTCTTCGGGTAGAGGACCTTGTCCAGGTTGGTCAGCTTCAGCCGGCGGTTGCCGACGGTGACCTCCTGGTCGCGCTTCTTCTTTGCCTTGGCGGGCAACGCCGGCTAGGCGCTAGGCCTTGGCCTTCGTCTTCTTGCGCGAGCCGCTCTTGCGGCCGTTGCTGCTCGAGGCCTTCGATCGCGAGGAGGACTTGGGCTTCGACTTCGAGGTCGACTTGGAGCGGGGCTTCGCCTTCGTCTTGCCGTCCGTCTCCGCGTCCTCGCTGCGCACGGCCGCGAGGCTCTCCTCGAGAGCCGCCATCAGGTCCGGGGCCTTGGTCGGCTTGGGCTCCTCGGTCGGGGCCGAGACGACCTCCTTGCCCTCGGCCTTGCGCTCGAGCAGGTCGAGCAGCTCCTCTCTGTACTCGTCGCGGTACTTGTCGGGGTCGAACTCGCTGGTCAGCGAGTCGATCAGCTGCTTGGCCATCTCCAGCTCCCGCTTCTCCGGCTTCTTCGGCTTGGCCTCCTCGAAGACCTCGTCGTCGACGTCCTCCGGTGAGGAGACCTCGTCGTGGAAGCGCATCGTGGTCAGCGTGAGGACGTCCCCCATCGGCCGGATCGCGGCGAGGTGCTCCTTGTTGCGGAGCACGAAGCGAGCGACGGCGACCTTGTGCGCGTCCTTCATCGCCTGGACCAGCAGCGCATAGGCGCGCTCGGCGCCCTTGTCGGGGCCGAGGTAGTAGGGCTGCTCGAAGTAGATGGGGTCGATGTCGTCGAGGTCGACGAAGTCCTGGATCTCGATCGCCCGGCTCCTCTGCGGCTCGAGATCGGCGAGCTCGTCGCGGGTGAGGACGACGTACTGGTCCGGCGCGTACTCGTACCCCTTGACGATCTTCTCGTAGGGGACCTCCTTGCCGTCGGACTCGGCGACACGCTTGTGCTTGACACGGGACCCGTCGCCCTCGCGCAGTTCACGGAAGCGCACCGTCTGCTTGGAGACGGCGCTGTACAGCCTCACCGGCACGTTCAGCAGTCCAAAGCTGATCGAACCGCTCCATATCGCCCTAGCCACGCGTGATCACCTCGATCTCTTGGATCCCTTCGACATCACTCAGGTTACCCCTGGGAGGGTTCGCCGAACCGGGCGCGAGCTTGCGTCCATGTCCTTCCAGACCGTGGTCGGCCGAAAAACTCATCGCTAGAGCTCCCTCACGACCTCGTGGGGATCCTTGTCGGAGCGCATGCCCTTGAATGCCGGCTGGCGCAGCGTCTCGTCCTGCGTCCACTCGGTCCAGTTCACCTCGCAGACGAGCTCCGGTTGGCACCAGACCGCGAAGCGCGCCTTGGGGCCGCTCGGCGCCCCGACGTCGAAGGGGCTGCTGGGCCGCTCCAGCCCTCCCAGCTCGCGCGTCAGGCGGTCGATCAGCTCCTCGGTGAGGCCCGAGCCGACGCCGCCGGCGAAGTGGAGCTTCTGTGTCTCACCCTTACCGAGCTCCGAGGCGGCCCTGTCGTAGTAGCCGACGAGCAGTGAGCCGACGCGGTTCGAGCGCCGTCCCTCGCCCGGGATGTAGCCGCCGATCACGAACTCCTGGCCGCGCCAGACCCGCTCCTTGATCCACTCTCCGCTGCGTCTGCCGGCGCGGTAGGGGCTGTCGCAGCGCTTGGCCACGATCCCCTCGAGGCCCTGGAGCCTGGCGGCCTCGAGCAGACTGGCGCCACCTCCATGCCGATAGCGGGGCGTCCGCCAGCGAGGTCCATCCAATCCGAGCTCGTCGAGCAGCTCGCGTCGCCGCGCGTAGGGAAGGTCCCGGACGCAGTGGCCGTCGAGGTGGAGGAGGTCGAAGATCACGTAGTCCACCGGCTGCTGCGTCACCCGCGCCTGGATCATTCCGGGCGAGGTGAGCCCCATCCGGCTCTGGATCAGGTGGAAGCGGGGCCGCCCCTCCTCGTCCAGCGCCACGACCTCGCCGTCGAGGACGGCGGCGTGCTCCGAGAGCTCTTCGGCGATCGGCGCCAGCTCCGGGTAGCGCGCGGTCACATCCTCACCTCGCCGGCTGAGCATCGTCCAGCGACCGTGATCCGCGTATCCGAGTGCCCGGATTCCGTCCCACTTGATCTCGAAGGCCCAGTCGCCCGAGTCGGATTCGGGAAGGGCCCCGTTCTTGGCCAGCATCGGCTCCAGCCGGCTCGGCATCTCCTCGGTAGGGGTCTGCTCCAGGATCGCGCTCTGACTCGTCTCGGTCATCGCAGTCGATTATGCGCGGGAGAGCGGCTCCGTAGACTGGGGAGGTCTTGGCCGACGACCGTCGCCGCAAGCGCTTCACCATCATCGCGACGATCCTCGGCTCGACGATCGTCTTTCTCGACGCCACGGTCGTCAACGTCGCGCTCCCGGCGATCTCGGACGACCTCAACGCCGGTCTGGCCGACCAGCAGTGGGTCGTCGAGGCGTACGCGCTCGCGACCGTCTCCCTGCTGCTCGTGGGCGGCGCCCTTGGCGATCAGTTCGGCCGTCGGCGCATATTCGTCATCGGGTTGATCGGCTTCGGGGCCACCTCGGTTCTCTGCGCAGTCGCCCCTTCGAGCGCGTTCCTGATCGGCGCCCGGGCCCTCCAGGGCCTGACAGGGGCGCTTCTCGTCCCGGGATCGCTCGCGATCATCGCGGCCACCTTCGAGGGCGCCGAGCGGGGTAAGGCCGTGGGCACCTGGACCGCCTGGACCGGGATCGCGACCGTGATCGGGCCGGCGGGTGGCGGGGCACTCGTCGAAGCCGTCTCCTGGCGGGCGATCTTCTGGGTCAACATCCCGCTGGTCATCTTCACCGTCTGGCTCGCGCGGACCCACGTCGCGGAGAGCCTCGACCCGGAGGCCGACCGCGCGATCGACTGGCTCGGAATCCTGATGTCGGCGCTCGGCCTCGCCGGGATCGTCTTCGGGTTCGTCGAGCAGCCCCTGCATGGTTGGAGCAGCCCGGTGGTGCTGATCCCGCTGATCGGCGGTGCCGTGCTGTTCGCGTCCTTCCTCCTCTGGGAGTCCCGCTACCGGCATTCGATGCTCGACCTCGGCCTGTTCCGAATCCGGAACTTCGCGGTCACCAATCTGGAGACCCTGATCGTCTATTCGGGCCTGATCGGGGCGCTCTTCTTCGTCACCCTCTTCCTCCAGCAGACGGCCGGCTACTCACCGCTGGAGGCCGGGTTCGCGACCACGCCCATCTCTCTGATCATGTTCTTCCTCTCGCCCGTGTTCGGGAGGATCTCGACGAGCACCGGCCCGCGGGTGCCGATGTCGGTAGGCCCGATCGTCGGGGGCATCGGCCTGCTGTTGTTCATGCGCGTCGATGCGAATGCGAGCTACGTCACCGAAGTGCTTCCCGCCGTCCTCGTCTTCGGCCTCGGGCTGTCGGCGACCGTGGCGCCGCTGACCGCGACGGCTCTCAACTCGGTGGCCGAGAACCGCGTCGGGGTGGCGTCGGGGATCAACAACGCGGTCTCGCGAATCGCGGGTGTCCTCGCGATCGCCATCTTCGGCGCACTCGTAGCGGGGAAGTTCGGCTCCGTCGTGGACAGCAAGACGAGCGGCACCAACCTCTCCCCCCAGGCCGAGAACACGATCAGCAAGGCAAAGGACAACCCGCTACAGCGGCCGTCCACCGACGGGCTTCCCTCCGGCCAGGCCTCCGAGGTGGTCAGTGCGACCGAGGCGGGCGCCGAGGACGGCTTCCACCTGGCGATGATGACGGCCGGCACGCTGATGATCGTCGGGGGTGTGGTCGCCGGGATCGGCCTCCGGAACCCGCCGCGCGAGACCGCCTACGACGCCCCCCGGGCCGCCTCTGCGGGCGAATGCGCGCACTGCCCGGATCACCTCGACGACACCTCGCCGGAGCACGGCCCTGAGCCCGTGGCCGAACCCGCATAGCCTGCCGCCATGGCGAACCTTCCCCTGGACGCGCGCGTGCTGCTCGAATCGGGCGAGCTGGCTCACATGGTCACGCTCAACCCTGACGGCTGGCCCCAGGCGACCTGCGTCTGGGTGGGGCTCGACGGCGACGAGATCGTGAGCGGCCACCTGCCCCGCAACCAGAAGGTGAAGAACGTCGAGCGCGATCCCCGTGTCGTCATCTCGGTGGAGGGGGCGCGGGACAACGAGCTCGGCCTCAGGGAGTACCTGGTGGTGCGGGGACATGCCCGCGTCGAGCAGGGCGGCGCGCCCGAGCTGCTGCAGCGGCTGGCGCACGTCTACCTCGGCCCGGATGTCAAGTTCCCGCCCATGGACGACCCGCCGCCGGGCTACGTCATCCGGACGACCCCGGAGCGCATCGGCGGCGTCGGGCCGTGGACGGACCGGCAGGTCTAGTCCCGGGCCGCAGGCTTCGCTTCCTATAGTCCGCGCCCGTGCGCATCTTCAGTGGCATCCAGCCGACGGGCAGCAAGCACCTCGGAAACTACATCGGGGCGATCCGGCAATACGTCGACGGTCAGGACCGGGGCGACCCCGCGATCTACTGCATCGTCGACCTGCACGCCATCACCGTTCCCTGGAACCCGGAAGCGCTCCGGGAGAGCGTCTACGACACCACGGCGATCCTGATCGCTGCCGGTCTCGATCCCGAGCGGTGCATCCTCTTCCGTCAGTCCGATGTCCGCGAGCACACCGAGCTCACCTGGTACCTCTCGGCCCTCACGGCGCACGGCGACCTCAATCGCATGACCCAGTTCAAGGAGAAGTCCGCCAAGCAGCGAGAGCTCGTCTCGGCCGGTCTCTTCTTCTACCCGGTGCTGCAGGCCGCTGACGTGCTCGCCTACAAGACCGACGAGGTCCCCGTCGGGGAGGACCAGCGCCAGCACATCGAGCTGACCCGCGAGATCGCCCGGCGTTTCAACGAGCGCTTCGGTGAGCTGCTGGTCGAGCCCGAGCTGCGGGTCCCGGAGGTGGGTGCGCGCATCATGGACCTACAGGAGCCGATGAACAAGATGTCGACGACAGGCGGTACCGAGGCCGGCACGGTCCTGGTACTCGACGACCCGGGGACTGTCACCAAGAAGATCAGGAGCGCGGTCACGGACTCGGGCTCCGAGGTGAAGCGTGGCGAGGGCAAGGAGGGCATCGCCAACCTGATCGAGATCATGGCCGTCGCGCGGGGGACGACCGACGACGAGGTCGAGCGCGAGTTCGAGGGCTCCGGCTACGGGGACTTCAAGGGCGCCGTGGCCGAGGCGGTGGCCGATCTGCTGGCCCCGGTCAGGGAGCGCTACGAGGAGCTTCGACCCGACCAGCAGAATCTCGAGCAGACCCTGGGCGCGGGCGCCGAGAAGGCTCGTGAGATCGCGTCGGGAACCCTGGCCGAGGTTCGCGCCGCGATCGGCATCGGACCCGTCTGAAGTGCACGAAGAAGAGGCGCTGAGGCAGTCCGGCTAGCCGGGGCGCCCTCTAAGGTGGGCGCCGATGGCATCCGTCTCTGAGCTCGACCTCGACCTCGACGTCTTCCAGGGGCCCTTCGACCTCCTGCTCGCCGTCCTGCTCCGCGAGGAGATCGCCCTCTCGGAGGTGCCTCTCGGCGAGATCGTCATCTCCTACGTCGATCACCTCGGCGAGACCGGCGACCTCGACCTCGAGACCGTCACCGAGTTCCTTGTCCTGATCGCGGCCCTCTGCGAGCTCAAGTCGCGCCTGCTGCTGCCGAGCGAGGACGGCATCGGAGAGCTCGGTCCGGAGGAGGCCGCCGACGAGCTCCTCGCGCGCATGCTCGAGTACCGGCGCTACAGCGAGGCGGCGAGGATGCTCAGCGAGCGCTTCGAGCGGGAGGGAGGAGTGCTGTACCGATCCGCTCCCCCGCCGCCCGAGCTCCGCCGGGCGGCGCTCGATGCCGCCACCCAGGCATACGAGGCCGACCGGCTCGGTTCCGCGCTCGGGGACCTGCTCACGCTGCCCCCGGAGCCGGACACGCGGCACATCCGCAGCACGGTGTCACTGCAGCGGCGGCTCGGAGTCGTCCGGGAGCTGCTTCGCTCGCGCGGGACGCTCGACTTCGATGACGCCTTCGGCCGCGAGGACCGCTTCACCCAGGCGGTGACGCTGTTCGCCCTGCTCGAGCTGTACCGCCGCGGGGAGGCGACCTGGACCCAGAAGGAGACCTTCGGACGAATCGAAGTGGAGGCGCTGTGAGAGGAGAGCCGCTGGGAACGACGGTCGAGGCGCTGCTCTTTCTCTCCCCCGAGCCGGTGACCGCGGCCGAGCTCGCAGAGGCGATCGAAGTGGACGAGGAGGCCATCGCCACGGCGATCGACGAGCTCGAGGCGCGGCTGACGGCGGACGAGCGCGGAGTTCGTCTGCGTCGGGTGGCCGGCGGCGTCACACTGGCCGCGACTCCCGAAGCCGAGGCGGCCGCCCGCCGGCTGCTCGGCAAGCCGCGCACGCCGCCGCTCACCCAGGCCCAGGCGGAGGTCCTGGCGATCGTCGCCTATCTGCAGCCGGTCTCGCGTCCGGAGGTGGCTCGCATCCGGGGCGTCTCCTCGGACTCGGCCGTGTCGAGTCTCACCGAGCGCGGCCTGATCGAGGAGCGGGGCCGCACCCGGTTCGGGGCGGTCACCTACGGGAGCACGCCCCTGTTCGAGAAGCTCTTCGGGCTCTCCGGACTCGACGCCCTGCCGGACCCCGCCCAATTCGACCCGACGCCCGAGGACGAGCGCGAGCTGCGCGAGCGCCTGCTGAAGGCGGGTGAGCAGCGGGCGGAGTGAGGGGTCTCGCCGCTGGAGCGGTGGTCCTCCTGGCGCTGGCGGCGGCGCTCGCCGCGGGCGGCGCGAGCGGGGCTCCCTCCGCGACCAGCTCCGGCCAGAGGGTGGTGCTCGGCAAGTCGGTCCAGGAACGGCCGATCACCGCGGCCCAGGTCGGCGATCCGGCCGGAACCCGCGTCGCGCTCGTCGTCGGAGTGATCCACGGGGACGAGCATGCTGGGCTCAGCATTTCGAGGGCGATCAAGCGGGAGGCCAGCGCACACCCGGCAAGCCTCGCGGGCACGCAACTCTGGGTGATCGACACGGTTAACCCGGATGGGGTCCGGGCACACACGCGGAAGAACGCGCGTGGGGTGGACCTGAATCGCAACTTCCCGTACCGATGGCAGGGCGACGTCCCACATTCGAGCGGCTACTACCCGGGCCCGAGGCCGGCCTCCGAGCCCGAGACCCGCGCCGTGATGGCGTTCGTCCAGCGCATCCATCCGAACCTGTCCATCTGGTACCACCAGCCGTGGGGCGCCGTGCTCGCCTGCCGGGGCCATCCGCCGATCGCGGCTCGCTATGCGAACCTCGTCCACATGCGGACGAGTTGCAGGGGCAAGGGCCTGCGCGGCACCGCGATCACGTGGGAGACCCACACGTTCCCGGGAACCAGCGCGTTCGTGGTCGAGATGCCGCCCGGGGGGATCAGCGGGCGCGCGGCGGCGAGCCAGGCGCGGGCCGCGCTGACCGTCGCGGGAGAGGGCTGAAATGAGCAGGCTGATCGTCGCGCTCCTCGCGCTGGCCCTGGTGGCTGGAACCGGCGCCGGGTCCGGGGCCGCATCGGCCCCCTCCGCAAACACCTCCGCGGCGGCGAAGCCGCAGATCATCAAGAAGCTGATCCCGTTCCCGAAGAAGCGCAAGCGGGAGATGGCCGCGTACTCCAAGCGCCACTACGGCCAGTACAAGTGGCGGCTCGTCGACCCGAAGGTGATCGTCATCCACTACGCCGTGGCCGGGAGCATCAGCGCGATCTACAACACGTTCCGCACGGACCAGCCGGACGTCGAGCTGCACGAGCTTCCCAACGTCTGCTCGCACTACGCCGTAGGGGCGTCGGGGGCGGTCTACAAGTTCGTGCCGCCGACGATCCGCTGCCGGCATACCGTCGGGCTCAACTGGACCGCGATCGGCGTCGAACACGTCGGCTTCTCCGACCAGGACATCCTCGACAGGCCCGCGCAGCTGAACGGCTCGCTTCACTTCGTTCAATGGCTCCGCTGCCGCTTCGGGATCTCGATCAACAACGTGATCGGCCACAACGAGAGCCTCTCCTCTCCTTTCCACAGGGAGCTCGACCCGGCCCTCAAGAATCAGACGCACGGCGACTGGACCCACGCCGATATGGAGATCTACCGGGCGGATCTCGCCAAGCTCGGTTCCTGCTGATCGTCTGACCGAGCCGCCGCTCCGCTTCAATCGTGGGGTGCGCCTCGCCAAGTACCTGGCCCACGCCGGAGTCTCGTCGCGCCGCGCGGCGGAGCGGCTGATCGCCGACGGCAAGGTTCGCGTCGCCGGGGAGGTGGTGACAGATCCCGCCCGCGACGTCGACGAGGGCTCCGCGGTGGAGGTGGACGGCGCGTCGGTATCACCGGAACCGCGCGAGGTCTGGGCCGTCAACAAGCCGAAGGGGGTCGTCTCGACCGCACGGGAGCCGGGTCGGCGCCGGGCCGTGACGGAGCTCGTCGAGTCGTCCCGCCGGCTCTATCCGGTCGGCCGGCTCGACGCCGACTCGACCGGCCTGATCCTGCTCACCAATGACGGAGAGCTCGCCAACCGCCTCATCCACCCCCGCTACGGCGTTCCCAAGACCTATCTGGTCGAGCTCGTCAGGGCGCCCGCCGAGGCCGACCTCGATCGTCTGCGGAACGGCGTCCGGCTGGACGATGGCCCGACGGCACCCGCCGACGTCGAGCGACTCGGCGAACGACAGATCGAGATCACGATTCGGGAGGGCCGCAAGCGACAGGTGCGCCGCATGGTCGAGGCGATCGGAAACGAGGTGGAGGATCTGACCCGGATTCGGATCGGCCCCCTCGACCTCGGCGACCTCAGGCGGGGCGAGGCGCGACACCTGGATCACAGGGAGATCGACGCGCTCTGGAAAGATTCCGCTCCATGACCGAGGAGCTCAGAGTGTGGGCCGTGCGCGGCGCGACGAAGGCCCAGAGCAACGACCCGGGGGCGATCGTCGCGGCGACCGAGGAGCTGATTCGGGAGCTGATCGCGCGCAACGACCTCAAGCCGGAGCGAATGGTGAGCTGCATCTTCACCTCGACCCACGACCTGAACGCCCAGTTCCCGGCAGTCGCCGCACGCAACCTCGGCCTCGACGGCGTCCCGCTGCTCTGCGCCCGGGAGGTTGACGTGCCCGGTGCGATGCCATCCGTGATCCGCACCCTCCTCCATTACTACGCGCCGTGGGACCACACCCCGGCCCATGCCTATCTCGGCGAGGCTCAGGAGCTGCGATCGGACCTGAAAGCCGCCCAGTAGTGGAGGGCGGGCCGGTCCGGGTCCGCCGCGCGACGCCGGACGACACCGAGGCGATCGTCGCCGTCACGGCCGCGGGCTGGCGAACCGCCTATCGCGACATCGTCGCTTTCGATCGTCTCGCGGACCTGCCGATCGATCGTTGGCATCACGAGGTCCACGTCGGGCTGCGCCGGCCGGTGGAGGATGCGTTCAGCTACGTCGCGGAGATCGATGGCGAGTTCGCCGGCTACTGCTTCGTCGCGGCGCCTTCACGCGAGCGCGAGCTCGGTCCGAACGTCGCGGAGCTCGTCGCGATCTACGTCGAGCCCGAGCGCTGGAGTCAGGGCGCCGGCAGCGCCCTGATGCGCGCCGCAATGGACCGCCTCGCGCAGCTGCCCTACGACGAGGTGTTCCTCTGGACATTCAAGGAGAACGCGCCCGCCATCGCCTTCTACGAGCGCCATGGATGGACACGCGACGGCGACGAGAAGGTCCACCCGCGCTCGGATGCGGTGGCGATCAGGCTCCGCCGTCCGCTTCCCTGAGGTCGTCACAATGCCCCTCTGATGACGGTCACGTTCGCCGAGAAGCTGGAGCGAATACCGCACTACGAGCCGGGCACCTCGCTCGACGACGCCAAGGCGCGCGCCGAGACTCCCGACGCGATCAAGCTCGCCTCCAACGAGTCGCCCTTACCGCCACATCCCGCGGTGATCGACGCGATCGCAAGGGCTTCAGCGGGCATCAACCGCTACCCCGACCCTGACGCGAACGCGCTGCGCCGGGCGATCGCTGATCACCACGAGAGCGAGCCGGGCCGCGTCGCGGTCTCCAACGGCTCATGCGAGCTGCTGCTCGCCGCCGCCCTCGCCCTCTGCGAGGAGGGCGACGAGATCCTCTTCGCCTGGCCCTCGTTCTCGATCTATCCGTACCTGGCACCGCTATGCGGGGCGAGGGAGATCCGAGTCGAGCTGGACGACGAGGACGTGCATGATCTCGACGGCATGCTGGAGGAGGTCACCGCCGCCACGCAGCTGTTGATCGTCTGCAATCCGAACAACCCGACCGGGACCCACATCCCCGCGGACCGGATCGGCGCGTTCGTGGAGAGCGTTCCCGACCGCACGACGATCATCCTCGATGAGGCCTACATCGAGTACCAGACGAACGACGACCCGGATGTGACGGTGGACCTGCTCGACAAGCACCCGAACCTCGTCCTGCTGCGGACCTTCAGCAAGGTGCACGGCCTCGCGGGCCTTCGCGCCGGCTACGCGCTCTGCTCGCCGCAATTTCGGGCCGCAGTCGACGCCGTGCGCCAGCCCTTCAGCGTGAACGCGCTGGCCCAGGCCGCGGCCACCGAGGCGATCCGCCACCAGGACGACGTCGCCGACCGGGTCGAGAGGAATGTGATCGAGCGCGTCTTCGTGGAGGAGGGGCTGCGCGAGATGGGCATCGAGACGGCCGAATCGCAGGCGAACTTCTGCTGGGTCCGCCTGGCCGAGCTGGAGGAGGACGAGGTCGTGGATTCCCTCGCCAAGGCGGGTGTCGCCGTTCGGCCCGGCACGCCGCTCGGCGGCCCGGGGCACCTGCGGGTGACCTTCGGCACCCACGCCGAGAACCAGCGCTTTCTCGACGC
>DASTAI010000027.1:0-3060 GCA_035712865.1 Solirubrobacterales bacterium | reverse complement strand
CCAGCCAGCGTGCCAGCCGGGACACGAGACGGTTCATCCGCGCGCCATAGGGCGGGGCGAGCCAGCGGGACATGGGGTTTCCCTGCTGACGCAGGACGGATCGCTCGTGGCTGAAGGTCCGGAACCCGTTGCGCCCGTGGTAGCTCCCGATGCCGCTCGGGCCGACGCCTCCGAACGGCAGGCCGGGGTTCGCGAGGTGGAGGAGCGTGTTGTTGACGGTGACGCCCCCGGAGGTGGTCTCGGCGAGGGTGGCATCCACGGTGCTTCCCTTGCGCGAGAAGACGTAGAGGGCGAGCGGCTTGGGGCGGCTGCGGACGTAGGAGAGGGCGTCCTCGAACGTGCGGTAGGTGACGACGGGGAGGACCGGCCCGAAGATCTCCTCCTGGAGCACCGGTGCGTCCGGTGGGACGTCGACGAGGACGGTGGGCGCGAGGTAGCGCTCGGCCGCGTTCGACTGGCCGCCGACGACGACCTTGGCGCCGCGCTGGACGGCGTCGTCCACCAGGCCCTTCACGCGAGCAAAGGCGGCGGGATCGATGAGGCGGGCGAGCTCGGGATTCGTGGCCCAGGCGGACTCGGGGCCGTAGCTCCGCTCGATCGCAGCGCGGAGGCCTTCGAGGAACGGCTGGCGCTGGCCCTCCTGGACCAGGGCGTAGTCGGGGGCGACGCAGGTCTGCCCGACGTTGATGAACTTCCCCCAGGCGATGGAGCTCGCGGCGCGAGGGAGATGTGCGTCGGGAGCGACGATGGCGGGCGACTTGCCGCCCAGCTCCAGCGTGACCGAGGCGAGCGTCTTCGCAGCGGCCGCCATCACCACCTTGCCGACCTTGGTGCTGCCGGTGAAGAGGATGTGGTCGAAGGGGAGCTCGAGGAGCGCCTCGGCGACCGGGACCTCGCCCTCGATCATCGCCACCTCGTTCTCGCTGAAGGCCTCGGTCAGGACGGCGCGGAGGGCGCGGTTGGTCTCGGGGACCTTCTCCGAGGGCTTGACGATCACGACGTTGCCAGCGGCGATGGCGCCGACCAGCGGGCCGATGGTGAGGAACAGCGGGTAGTTCCAGGGGGCGAGGATGAGGACCTGACCCTTGGCCTCCCAGCGGATCTCGCTCGCGGTGTCGGCGAGGAGGAGCGGGGCCTCGACCGGCTCGGGGCGCATCCACTCACCGAGGTGGGCGATGGCGTGGTTGATCTCCTCGAGCGAGGGATGGATCTCGATGAGCTCCGACTCCTCGGCGGAGCGGCCGAAGTCCCGCCGGACGCCCTCGGCGATGGCGCTGCGGTGCTTCTCCAGCGCGGCCTTGAAGCGCTGCAGCTTCTTCCGGCGGTCGGCGGCGGTGGAGCGAGAGACTGCCCACCGCGAGCCGGCCTGCAGATCGAAGAGCCGGCGGGTCTCCGCGCGGCCGTCCTGCGTCGAACCGAGGTCGATGGCCTGTCTCATGGGTGCACCCGCTCCTGAGCCTCTCCGGGCGATGCGGCTCGCCCTGTCCGCGCCCGGCTCCCTCATACCGCCGCTCGCGCGAGGGCCGGAGTTAAGTGACTCCGGGTCACTTGTCAATCGGGACGGTTCTGGAAAGGCGACCAAAACGCCAGTCGTTCCGGCGACTTGGGTCGGGATCGATCCGCTCTTCTCGGGTCTTCGAAGGTGTCTGGCACCTTCGAGGCGACTCTCGAGGGGCCGAGCCAGCGAGCGCCGGGACGGTCGAACGGGTTCTCGAGGAGGATGGTCTCCCCCCGATCCGCGCCGACCGAGATGCAGACGACTGGAACCCCGGCCACCTCTTCCACGCGCCGGACGTAGGCGCGGGCGGCGGCGGGCAGCTGCTCGACGCTGCGGACGCCGGCGAGGCGCTCCTCCCAGCCCGGGAGCGTCTCGTAGACCGGAGAGACCGTCGCGAGGTCATCCACGTCCGAGGGGAAGTCCGCGGTGTGCGCGCCCGCCAGCGAGTAGGACGTGCAGAGCTTCAGCTCGGGCAGGCCCGAGAGCACGTCCAGCTTGGTGAGGGCGAGGCCCGACAGGCCGTTCACCCGGGCGGCGTAACGAAGGACCACTCCATCGAGCCAGCCGCACCGGCGCGGCCGACCGGTGACGGAGCCAAACTCGTCGCCCACCTTCCGCAGCCGCTCGCCGATCTCGTCGTTCAGCTCGGTGGGGAAGGGCCCACCTCCCACCCGGGTGGTGTACGCCTTGCTGATGCCCACGACCCGGTCGATCTGGGTGGGCCCCAGCCCCGACCCGACCGCTGCGTTCCCGGCGACGCAGTTGCTGCTGGTGACGAAGGGATAGGTGCCGTGGTCGACGTCGAGCAGCGTCCCCTGGGCGCCCTCGAAGAGGATGCGCGCCCCCGCCCGGGCCTCACCGTGCAGGTAGAGCGACGCGTCGCGCACGTGCGGCCGGAGCCGAGCACCGAACGCCGCGTACTCGCGGGCGATCACCGCTGCGTCGAGTGGCGGCAGCTCCGTCCCCGCCCGGCCCGCGAGCAGCCGCAGCTCGTCCAGGGCGCCGGTGAGCCGCTCCTCGACCTTGCGCTTCAGCCGCCCGGCGTCGAGCAGATCGCGAACCCGGATCCCCCGCCGCGCCACCTTGTCCTCGTAGGCCGGTCCGATGCCGCGGCCGGTGGTGCCGATGGGCGAGTCGCCGCGCGCCTTCTCTCGGAGCACGTCGAGGTGCTTGTGCCAGGGGAAGATGACGTGGGCCGAGTCGGAGAGGATGAGCTGCGCCTCGGAACGGATGACGCCGCGCGCCCGGAGTGCGTCGATCTCGGCGACCAGCACCGAGGGGTCCAGGACCACGCCGTTGCCGATGACGCAGGTCTTTCCGGAGTGAAGGATGCCGCTCGGGATGAGCGTGAGGATGGTCTTCTCGCCGCCGACCACGAGGGTGTGCCCGGCGTTGTTCCCGCCCTGGAACCGGACGACCACCTGGGCGTGCTGGGTGAGCAGGTCGACGACCTTGCCCTTTCCCTCATCGCCCCACTGGGCACCCACCACCACGACATTCGGCATGGCCGGCTCCGGCTATAGCCCGCGATCCGACGGGTGACAACGACGGACGAAACCACA
>DASTAI010000026.1:0-6353 GCA_035712865.1 Solirubrobacterales bacterium | reverse complement strand
CGACGTGACGACGTCGATCGACGACCTGGTCTCCGCCCTCGAGGAGGAGCAGCCGGACATGCGTGCCCACATGGCGCCGGATGGGACCGTCGCGATCCTGTTCAGCGACATCGAGGACTCGACGGTGCTGACGGAGCGGCTCGGCGACGAGCGCTGGCTGGAGCTGCTGCGCGAGCACAACGCGATCTTCCGAGAGCAGCTCGACCGCCACGACGGTTACGAGGTGAAGAGCCAGGGCGACGGCTTCATGCTCGCGTTCCCGGATCCGTGCGAGGCGCTCGACTGCGCGATTGAGGTGCAGCGTGCGTTCGCCGAGCGAGAGCGGGACGACTCCGCAGAGATCCTCCGGATACGGATGGGGCTGCACACCGGCGAGGTGATCTCGGAGGAGGGCGACTACTTCGGCAAGAACGTCATCCTCGCCGCCCGCATCGCGGCACAGGCGCTCGGCGGCGAGATCCTGGTCTCCGAGGAGCTGCGGCACGCGGTGTCGAGCGGAAACGGCGACGGCCTTCGCTTCGACGCCGGACGTGACCTCGAGCTCAAGGGCCTGGCGGGCAGCCACCGGATCTACCGCGCCGAGTGGGCGGAGTCGGACGCGGCGTCCTCCCTTGCCTGAGGACGGCTCGCCCGAGCCCCTGACCCAGGCTCACCACGACGGCGCCGCGACGACCCTCGCCGAGGCGTTCATCGAGGACCCGGGCTGGCTCTCCATCGGACAGGCGCGGCTGGAGCCGCGCCGGAGGTTCATCCGGAGGACCTGTCTCGGGGTGATCCGCGTCGCCGATCGCTGGTGCGGCCCCTCCTGGTGCATCTGCGACGACGGCACGCCAGTCGGGGTACTGGTCGGCTGCGCGCCCGGGCGCTGGCCGCCGCCGCAGTTCCGCAGCCTCGTCACCCTCGCACCGGGCCCGATCCTGGCCGGCCCCTCCGTGCTCGCCCGATCGCTGCGGGCGGAGCGCCACTTCGAGCGGGAGGAACCGGCGTATGACCACTTCCTCGTCTGGATGTTCGGGATCCGGCCCGCCTACCAGCGCCAGGGTCTCGGCCGCCGGCTGATGGCCGCTGCCCTCGGCGTTGCCGACGAAGCCGGGGTGCCCGCCTACCTCTACACCTCCAACTCGGACAACCTGCCCTACTACCGCTCATACGGCTACGAGGTCACCGGCGAGTCCACCCTCCCGGGCGGCGGCCCCAACTGGTTCATGGAGCGCCCGGTCCCGCTCTGATCGTCGATCAGCGCGGGGATTGGGGTTCGCGCCTACAGTTTGAGCGCCAATGGAGGGCGCTCGAGCGGTGATCAGAGGGCGGCGGATCGGCCTTCGCCCCGGAATCTGGGTTGCGGCGGTGGCCGTCGTCGTGATCGCGGCAGCCTCGCTGTTCGCCCTGTCGAAGCTGACCGGGGGCTCGGGACCAACCTCTGACAAGCTCGCCTCCGTTCGGCTCGCTCCGGAGCCGTGGGAGGGGAGCTCGAAGCCGAAGTACCAATCCGAGGCGGCGCTGCAGAAGAAGGCGCCATGGGACACACCTTCGACGCGGACGGCCCCCGGCGCAATCGATCCCAAGACAGGGTTGCCCGCGGCTTCGGCCGGCAGCAACGGCTCCTACACAGCGCCCTCGCCCGCCGAGCGCAAGCGCGTCTACACCGCCACCCACCCGGTGAACGGCGTCGAGTCGGCGCTGCTGCTCAACCGCACTGCCCTCGCCCCGACCTCCGCACCGGACCCGATCAGGCAGATGATCAGCGCGGCGAACCAGATCGTGGGCCAGCCATATGTCTGGGGAGGCGGCCATGCCTCCTTCCAATCGAAGGGCTACGACTGCTCCGGCGCCGTCAGCTACGCGCTGGCGGGGGCAGGGGTGGTGCGCGCACCGATGACGTCGGGCCAGTTCATGAGCTACGGCATCCCGGGCCCGGGGCGCTGGCTGACCATCTACGCCAGCCCGACTCACGTCTACGCCGTGATCGCGGGCCTTCGCTGGGACACGGTCGGCGATGCCCGCGGGTCCGGCCCGCGCTGGCATCCGTACGACGCCTACCCCGACGGTTTCGCCGCCCGGCACCTGCCCGGGCTCTAAAGCACCGACCTTCCTTATTAGCGGTCGTCTGGCGACCTCAGATCAGGAAGGTCGCCGCTCTATCTAGGCTTCCGCGATGTTCTCGGCTCTGCTGGCGGGAGCGCTGATCGTCGGCGCCTCACTGCTTCTTGGCGCGGCGATCATGGCGATCGCCGGCCTGCCACGGCATTCGGCCGCCGTGCCCGCCACGGGAATCTCGGCGCTCCTGGTCATCTGCGGCCTGGCGGTCAAGCTTCCGGGCCACGCGATCAGCGCGGCGATCGCCGTCGGGATCGCTCTCGTCGGCGCCTTCGTCATCTTCGGGCGGACAGGGTCGCCGGCCGGGAGGGTGCGGATCGGCGCGATCGTGGTCGTCGTCGGGACGGCGCTGGTGGCCGCGATCCCGTTCGCCGCGAGCGGCCGCGTCGGCATTCTCGGACAGGGCCTCGTCAACGACGACATGGCCTCGCACCTGCTCTTCACCGAGTGGATCACCACCCATGCGGGGCCCACGCCGGACCTGATCAAGGGCGGCTACCCGCTCGGGCCGCACGCGATCGTCGCCGCCACGGCGAAGGTGAGCGGCGCGAGCCTGATCGAGGCCTTCGCCGGGCTCACAGGCGCGATCGCGGTGCTCCTCGGGCTCACCGCCTACGGGGCGCTTCGGGGCGTGCGCGGCTGGCTGCGCGTGCCGGCGGCGGTGCTCGCGGCGAGCCCATATCTCGCCGCGGCCTACCTCGCCCAGGGAGCGTTCAAGGAGCCTCTGCTGGGCCTGACGCTCTTCGGGCTCGCGCTGGCGCTCCCCTATCTGCTGCCGGAATGGTCCCTCGGTTCCCGCCAAACGTCCCAAGCGAGGGTGGTCATCCCGGTCGGGGTGATCCTCGCTGGTGCGATCTTCAACTACAGCTTCCCCGGCCTGGCCTGGCTGCTCGGGGCCGTGCTGATCTGGATGCTCGTCATCGCCCTGCGGGAGCGAGACCGCGCGGCGTCCTTCTTCGCGGGCCTCCGTCTGGGCGACCGCTTCCGGAGGGCGCGCTCGGCGATCGTGCTCGGGATCGCGATCCCAGTCGTCTGTGCGATACCGGAGATCTTCCGCCTCGCGAGCTTTTCGAACTTCAAGGCCTTCAACCCCTCAGGCACCGGCCCGACCGTCGGCTTCGGCAACCTGCGGCAGCCGCTCAATCCGCTCGAGGCGTTCGGGATCTGGCCCTCCGGCGAGTTCCGGATTACGCCCGCCAACTCGACCACGCCGGAGATCGCCTTCTACCTCGGTGGCCTGCTGGCGCTGGCCGCGTTCGCCTGGGGGCTGGGGCGCGCTCTCTCACGACGCGAGTCTGCGTTGCCGTCCGCCCTGCTCGCCGCGACGCTGATCTACCTGGGCGCGCTGGCGGTCGGCACGCCTTACACCCAGGCCAAGTGCCTCGCCATCGGCGCGCCGCTGGTCATGGTGATCGCGCTGCGCGGGCTCCTCTCCGCGGACGCGATCGAGGGGGAGGAGGACGCGGTCCCGGAGGGCGGCGGTGCCGGCTGGTGGCCACCCCGGCCTTTGCGCGCCCTCGTCCCGATCGGCGTCCCGCTGCTGACCCTCGCCTTCGCTGCTGCAGCCGCCTTCTCGACGCTCCTGCCACTGCGCCAGGCCGCCGTCGGGCCGGACTACCACTTCCAGGAGATGCTCCGGATGCGCCCGATCGTCGACGGGCAGAACGTGCTCTTCCTCGGGCGGGACAACTTCGTCTCCTGGGAACTGATCGGCTCGGAGGTCTACGCGCCGATCACGAACCACTACGACGTCGAGGAGGTGCACGCCCTCTACCGCGCTACCGATCTGAATGCGAAGTTCGACTGGGACAACGTTCCGGTCTTCGTCATGAACAAGTTCAAATGGGTGGTGACGACCAGCGCCGCGATGCAGAGCCAGGCGCCCCCGGGGTTCTCGCCGCGCCTGCGCACCCACGACTTCATCCTCTGGCAGCGGGATCACCCGGTCGGACAGCGGCGGACCCTGTTCGAGCCGATCAACCCGGGCGCCCCACTCGACTGCGGCGATCCCGGGGAGGCCAAGCTCCGGAAAGTGAACGGCACCGCGACCGCCTTCACGGTGCAGCCGGTGGTCGGCCGGGTCTGGCATCCGAGCCCCGAGCTGACGCAGACCAAGCCTGCCCAGCAGCGGCTCTACCTGACGCCGGGGCGCTGGGACATCTCGCTCCAGTACGCGAGCACGCAGGCGCTGCACGTCACGGCGAGCGGCGGTCCACTTGCGGCTCCCTTCGACGCCACGCTGCGCGCCAACCTTCTCTTCCGCGGCCCCTCGCCGTTCTACCCAGTGGGAACGCTCGAGGTGAAGAGCCCGGGCGAGGTCGTCTTCGACGTCAGCGTCGACGACCCGCCCTTGGTCGGCCGCCTGCTGCACGCCGAGAGCAAGGCTTACCTGACGGGCATCGCGGCGACGCGGGCCGATCCCCCGCGCGAGACCGTCCCCCTGCGCCGGGCCTGCGGTCGCTATATCGACTGGTACGCGGTCGCGCCCGGCACGCCGCCGAGTGCGCTTCAGGGTGTCCCGGCGCCGCAGGTTCAGCCGATCGAGCAGGACTGAACGCGGCTACGATCGAAACGTGCCACGCCTCTGGATCGCAAGCATCGTCATCATCGTCGCCTGCTTGCTCGCCTCGATGGTGATCGCCATCGTCAAGCTCAGCTGAGGGGAGCCGTCCACCGGCCGCGCGGGCCCGGATAGACTGCGCGCGCAATTTGTGGGAGCGTGCGCGAACAGCGCAACCCGTCTGATCTTGGTCGAGGAGGACTGATGTTCGAGCGCATAGTGGTAGGAACCGACGGCTCGGATACCGCCACGCGGGCGGTGCAGACCGCGGTCGAGCTCGCGAAGCTCTCCAACGCGAAGCTGGAGATCGTGAGCGCCTACGAGCCGGTGCCTCAGTCTCGCCTGAGGGAGGAGACATCGGGCATCTCCGGGGACATCTCGCACACGATCAATCCCCGCGAGGACGTCCAGTTCGTGCTCGACAAGGCGGCCGGAGTGGCGAAGCAGGAGGGCGTCGAAGTGGTGACGCACCCGCGTGAGGGCGACCCGGCGGACGCGATCCTCGATGTCGCCGAGGAGAACGACGCGGACCTCGTCCTGGTCGGCAACAAGGGCATGACCGGAGCGCGGCGCTTCCTGTTGGGCAGCGTGCCGAACAAGATCTCGCATCACGCGCCCTGCGACGTCTGGATCGTCAAGACGACGTAGGCAGATGAAGGCCCCTTCCGCAGCGCGGGGGTCGGCCGCACTCGCCATCGCACTCGTTCTGCTTCTCGCCGGCCAGGCGGCGGCGTTCACCTACGACGTGCCCGTCCAGGCGAAGTCGCCGTGGCCGGAGATGCGGCGGGACAGCCGTAACACCGGCGCCAGTCCGGTGAGGGCCGTCTACCGCGGCGATCGGCCCTGGTCGTTCGCGACGGCGAGGGGCATCTTCAGCACGCCGGTGATCGGCGGCGATGGGACCGTGTACGTCGGATCGGCGGACGGGACCTTCTACGCCCTCGGCCGCGACGGCCGGGTGGTCTGGCGCTTTCGCACCGGCGGCATCATCGACAGCGCGGCAGCGTTGCCCAGCCGAGCGAAGAAGGGGAGGAGCGCCCCGGTCGTCTTCGGATCGGGCGACGAGCGCCTGTATCGGCTCCGCACCACACCGCAATTGCCCCGCAAGCGCAGGATCGCCTGGGCCTTCCGGCCGACCCTGCCGTCCGTCGGGGGTCAGCAGGTGAGCTGGTGGGAGGGAAACCCGGCGATCGGGCCGGGCGGGACCATCTACGTCGGCAACACCGGCGGGGCGGCGTACGCGATCAACCCCGATGGCACCCAGCGCTGGACGGCGCAGCGCGGCCAATCGGTGTGGACGACGCCCGCGTTCGGGCAGGGGAGCGAGGCGGGCAACACCTTCTGGGGATCGGTCGACCTCTACGCCTTCTCCCTCGACGCGAACGGCGGCCTCCGCTGGCAGACGTTCACGCCCGGTTATGTCACCTCCTCGCCGGCGCTCGGTTCGGATGGCACCGTCTACGTCGGCTCCTTCGACCACCGCCTCTACGCGCTCGACCCGGACACCGGCCAGGTGCGCTGGTCGTTCCTCACCGATGCGCACATCTACGGTTCGCCGGCGCTCCGCTCGGGCCCCGACGGTGCGACCTCGGCGATCTACATCGGCTCGGCCGACGGGTCGGTATACGCGTTGGATACATCGGGTCGGCTCCTCTGGCGCTACGACACCGGCGATCCGATTCGCTCCTCCCCCGTG
>DASTAI010000025.1:0-2586 GCA_035712865.1 Solirubrobacterales bacterium | reverse complement strand
CACGACTTCGCCGGTGATCGGATGGACGAAGACATTCGCCGTCTCATTTCCAGGACCCGGAAGTGGCACACTCGGCACGCAGCCCGTGGTGAGAGCTGCCGCGAGGGCGATCAAGGTCGAGCATAGGCCGCATAAAACCGTTCTCAGCACGGCCGCTCCTCCCACCCCTCTTCGCCGTTCTGCCCCCCGGGTCAGGCCCGGAGCGGTCCCTGCATCCGGTCACCAGCTCCTGACGCCATCAGGAATGCCCTTGACAGGATCGTTGTCCGCGCTGTACCCAGGGGGCAAGAGCCACCCCTACCAATGGACGGGCGGTGCCGTCCGAGGTCGCGCCTTTATGTCGCCTATGCTCCGTGGGGCTTCGGCGTCCGCGCCATCGGTGCTCGCCGGGTTCGCCACGATCTTGCTGCAGCGAACGGGCCCGGTGGGCATCACGCTGCCCCTCAGAGAGGAGCCAGAACGATGAGACGGACACTGCTGGTCCTCACCGCATTGCTGTGCTTGGTCACGAGCGCCGCCGCTCACGCGCAGAGCCTGCCGACTGCCAAGCCCGAGGACGTCGGGATGTCGAGCGAGCGGCTGGCCCGACTGGTCACGCGCCTCAGGACCGACGCCGAGAAGGGCGTCATTCCCGGCAGCGTGCTGCTCGTCGCGCGCCAGGGGAAGGTCGCCCTGTTCGAGGCCAGCGGCCTGCGCGATCCGCAGACGAAGGTCGCGATGACAAACGACACGATCTTCCGCATCTACTCGATGAGCAAGCCGATCACGTCCGTCGGCGTGATGATACTCCTCGAGGAGGGTAAGCTCACGCTGGATCAGCCCGTGTCGCGGTACATTCCCGCACTCGGCAAGCTGAAGGTCGGCGTGGAGAAGACCGACGCGGCCGGCGTCAAGACGCTGGAGTTGGTCGACTCGCGGCGCGACATGACCATCCAGGACCTGCTGCGCCACACCTCCGGGCTGACCTACGGCTTCTTCGGCGACTCGCTGGTGAAGAAGGAGTACCAGGCGGCCAAGCCGAGCGACGACTATCCGAGCAACGCCGAGCTCGTCGAGCGGCTCGGCAAGCTGCCGCTCGCCTACCAGCCAGGCACCACGTGGGACTACAGCTACTCGACCGACGTGCTCGGGCGGCTGATCGAGGTGGTCGGCGGCACCTCGCTCTACCAGTTCCAGAAGGAACGGCTGCTCGATCCGCTCGGCATGAAGGACACGATGTTCTACGTGACCGACACCGCGCGCCAGGCGCGCATCGCCGAGCCGTTCAAGGACGACCGCTCCATCGGTGTCGGCGCCGAGTTCAACGATCCGCGCGTGGCGCAGAAGTGGGAGTCGGGCGGCGGCGGCATGGTAGGCACGGCGATGGACTACGCCCGCTTCCTGCAGATGCTGCTCAACGGCGGGACGCTGAACGGCAAGCGGTATCTCGGCCCGCGCACGCTGGCCTACATGACGTCGGATCACGTGGGCAGCGTGATCACGCCGGGCCCGCTTTACGCGCCGGGGCCGGGCTTCGGCTTCGGGCTCGGCTTCGCGGTCCGCAAGGAGGCGGGTGTCTCCGCGGTGCCGGGCTCCGTCGGCGAGTACAACTGGGGCGGCGCCGGCGGCACGTACTTCTGGGTCGATCCGAAGGAGAGCATGTTCGTGGTCTTTATGATGCAGTCGCCCAAGCAGCGCGTGGCCTATCGGCCGCTGCTGAAGGACATGATCTACGCCGCGATCGTGAAGTAGCCCCTGACATCGGCTGCACCGGACAAGGAGCGTGATAGACTCCCGGCCCCATTCCCGGCTGGGAGTTTACCGCTTTCGGCGCGTGGGTCTCCTCGCCCGAGCCTGGCGTCGGTGCTCCCATCGCTGGGTTTCCTCCTCCTTGGGTTATGTGGGCGTTCGTCGGGGCGAGGGGGGCAGCGAGCGCACCAGCCATCGAGGCGAGCAGGAAGCGGCGGCGGTCCATCACTCGAGGACCTGATCCGCCCGCGCCAGCAGCGAGGGCGGGATCGTGAGGCCGAGGGCCTTCGCAGTCTTGAGGTTGATGACCAACTCGAACTTGGTGGGCTGCTCTACGGGAAGGTCGCCGGGCTTGGCGCCTTTGAGGATTTTGTCCACGTAGGTCGCGGCGCGCCGCCACTGGTCGTTCAGGCTGGCTCCGTAGGACATGAGGCCGCCTGCCTCCACGTCCTCAATGATTGCGCTGATCGACGGGAGCCGGTGCCTCAGCGCGAGCCGAGCGATCTGGGTTCGCATGTTGAACAGCACGGGCCCGCCGGTGACGAAGAGCGAGTCGGATCGTGCCCTGGTCACGGCCGCGAACACGCCCTCCAGATCGCCCGGTCCACGAGCGTCGAAGCGAACGACCGTTATCCCCAGGGTCCGGGCGGGCGCCTCCATGGCCTCGAGGGCCGCCAGCGCCGGCTGAAAGCCGGGATTGACCAGGACCGCCACGCGGGAGAGCTGGGGGACCAATTCTTTGAGCAGCCCCAGCCGCTTCCCCGGGATCTCGGCGCCGACATCCATAGACAGCCCGGTAACGTTGCCGCCGGGGCGCGAGACGCTCGCGACGAGCCCGGCCCCGACGGGATCGCGAAC
>DASTAI010000024.1:0-11995 GCA_035712865.1 Solirubrobacterales bacterium | reverse complement strand
GGCCAGCCCGCCGTCTTCCACTACCCGAACGACCAGCGGGCCGCCCTGCTCTGGTACCACGACCACGTCATGGGCGTCACCAAGCTCGACGTCTATGCGGGGCTCGCGGGCCTCTGGATAGTCCGTGACGAGCGCGAGCGTGAGCTCGGGCTTCCCGAGGGGCCGCCGCTGGAGGTGCCCCTGCTGATCCAGGACAGGAACTTCGACCTCGACCGGGAGGGCCGGCTGACGGGCGAGCTGGTGCACAAGACGGACCCGGAGGTGATGGAGGCCTTCCCGCCCTTCACAGTGGTCAATGGCAAGGTCTGGCCGCTCCTTGAGGTCGCTCCCGACACGTACCGCTTCCGTGTGATCAACGGCTCGAACGCGCGGACGTACCGCCTGGTTTTCGTCGCGGACGGGGAGCCGCAGCTCGACCGGGTTTCGCAGATCGGGACCGATCACGGCCTGCTCCGGGCTCCGGTCTCCCTGCCCGCTGACGGCCTCATCCTGGCGTCGGCCGAGCGCGTTGATCTGATCGTCGATTTCTCCGAACTCGCCCCGGGGACGATGCTCACCATGTTCAACACGGCGGCCGCGCCCTTCGGCGGCGGCTCCTACCCAGCGGCCGATGCCGAGCACGCCGCCGACCTCCAAGGTCTCCTGCCCTACCCAGAGGTGATGAGGTTCCGGGTGGCCGAGGGGGAGCCGAGGAGCCGGCCGGTCCCGCAAACACTCGCGGACGACTACACGCCGCCTTCGGAGGATGAGCTCTCCGAAGCTCCGCGCCGGACGATCCTTCTGGTCGAGCGGGAGCTGGAGGAGGGACCGAACATGATGACGATGCGCGAGCTCGGTCCAGCCGGGCGCTCAGCCACGGAGGGGCTGGTCACGATCAGCGACGGCGATGAGATCTCGCGCCACCGTGTCGTCGCGGCGCACTTCGAGGACGACACGACCTTCTTCCCGATGCTCGGCCAGTACGAGGTCTGGCGGCTGCTCAACCTGACGGATGACACCCATCCGATCCATCTCCACCTCGACCCGTTCCAGATCCTCGCCCGGCGCGCGATCAGCTACGAGATCCCGGAGGGGGGCGTGAAGGACCGGGACCTGACCGTCGCGATCGAGCTCGAACGGGACCCCGGCGACGAGCTGGATCATGCGATCGACGAGAACGAGCGCGGACTCAAGGACACGATTCGGGTCAACCCCAACGAGATGGTCGAGATCGCCGTCCGCTTCAACACCTACAGCGGCCGCTACATGTACCACTGCCACATCCTCGAGCACGAGGACCGGGACATGATGCGGCCGTTCGTGACGATGCCAGCCGAGCTCATGCCCTTCATGGGGTGAACAGCCAGGCCCACCCGGGGAGACCGGGAGGTCGCTACGGCAGCTCGTAGGCGAGCGTGAGGGTGTGATTGCCCTCCTCGTCGGCGAGCATCGTCCCCTCGCCGGTGATGCCCTCCAAGTCACCCACGCCGCTGCCGGGGACGATCACCCCGGTGTTGGTGATCCCGGCCGGGCCCATCACACCGGTGTGCTGGAGGACGAAGCCGCCGTAGCGTCCCTGGAGGTTGCCGGTGACGAGGTCGTGGCCGACGTAGCCGCCGCCGCCCTCGGACTTCGCGATCAGGAGCTCCGCCGTGCTCTCGCCCTCGAGATCACCGGTGAAGGTGCGGGAGATGTGCACGCGGCTCGCCTCCACGTGCTCGGCCTCGCCGTACGGCTCCTCGTCGTAGCGGTCGTTCGTGAAGGGGGCGGAGGCGTTCACCTGGCCGACGCTACAACCTCGACCACACTGGAGGTCAAGCGGAGGTGAGCTGTCCCAGCGCCTCGAGGACGACCTCGTCGTGCGTCTTCGGGGAGACCTTGGGGAAGACCTTCGCGACCTTGCCGTCGGAATCGATCAGGAAGGTCGCCCGGGTCACGCCCATGTAGGTCTTGCCGTACATCTTCTTCTCGCCCCAGACGCCGTAGAGGTCGGCGACCTCGTGGTTCTCGTCGGCGAGGAGGGTGAAGTCGAGCCCGTACTTATCGGCGAACTTGCGCTGCGCCGCGACGGTGTCGGGGGAGACGCCGACGACCCGCGCACCGGTGCCCTCGTAGTCGTTGCGGTGATCGCGGATCCCGCACGCCTGAGTGGTACAGCCCGGGGTGTCCGCCTTTGGATAGAAGTAGAGAACGACCGGCTGGCCCCGGAGCTCGCTGAGAGTGACCTCGTTGCCGTCCTGGTCGGGGAGGGTGAAGTCCGGGGCCTCCTGCCCTTCGCGGACCACTACTCCTCGTCCGCGTCCTCCCGGCCCTCGTTCACGTCCTCCCGGCCGGGGTCCTGGCCCTCCTCGCCCTCGTCCTCCTCCTCGTCGCCCTGATCGAGCGCGGTCTCGGACACCGAGCCGCCGGAGCCGGGGTGGTAGGCGGTCTGGAAGTTCTCGAGCAGCTTGTCGCGCTGCTCCTCGTCGACCGGTACCTCGTCCGAGATCCGGACCCAGTCGGCACCCTCGTAGGGCTCGAGGTTGAAGATCTCCTGATCGATCGAGGCGGAGTCGTCGACGACGATCAGAACCTCGGTCTGCGGGTTGAAGTAGATGCCGGGGACGTCGGCGAGCTCCTCGAGCTCCGTCACCCGCTTGTCTGCGTCGCTTGCCTCCACGCGCTTATCTTATTGACCGAGGTTCTCGAGGTCTCTGAGCTGCCGCTCGATCTCGCGTTCGACGTCGAGCGGCTCCTTTCCCTGACGCTGCCGACGCTCGTTTCTGGCGACGACGAGCTGCCGCACCTCCTCGCGGAGAGCCCGATCGTCGGCCAGGCTCGGCCCGCCCACGTCGGAGGCGAGCAGTCTCTGCACCTCGGCCTCGACGTCGAGCGCCTCTCGGCCCTTGTCGACGGCGCGATCGGAGCGGGCCTGGACCATCTGGCGGATCTCCTCCTCACGCACCTCGGGAGAGACGGCATAGGTGGGCCCCTCGGAGCTCTGCGGAAAGTCCTGCTCCAGAGCGAAATCGCCCTTGCCGATCTTCTGCAGGGCATTGCCGGCGCCCATCGCGAAGACCAGCGCCCCGATCGGGAGCGCCACGAGCACGACGATGATGAAGATCGTGCCCAGCTGGAGCGACGCGAGCAGGGGCATGCCCACAAACTAATGGCGTGCGCCCCCAGGGGATGGGGTACCCTTCCGGGTGTTGGCTGACTGACCAGTCAATCAGTCGGCCGAAGGACTTAAAAAGCCATCGAAGGAGCAATCATCCGTGGTTGACCTCACCCTCACCGACGAGCAGAAGGACCTGCGCGACCTCGCGCACAGCTTCGCGGAGAAGGACATCCGCAAGGTCGCTTGGGACTACGACAAGGACGGGACCTGGCCCCAGGAGATCATCGAGAAGGCCTGGGAGATCGGCCTGATGAACGTCCACGTCTCCGAGGAGTACGGCGGCGCCGGCCTCGACTTCCTCTCGGGTTGCCTGATCGAGGAGGAGATGGGCTGGGGCTGCTCCGGCATCGGCACCTCGCTGATGGCCAATGGCCTCGCTGCGACCCCGGTCGCGTTGGGCGGGTCCGAGGAGATCAAGAAGGAGTACCTCGGCATGCTCACCGAGGAGCCGAAGCTGGCCTCCTTCTGCCTGACCGAGCCGGACGCCGGCTCCGATGTCTCCGGCATGAAGACGACCGCGGTGAAGAAGGGCGACAAGTGGGTCATCAACGGCTCCAAGTGCTTCATCACCAACGGCGGCTACGCCGACTGGTTCACCGTCTACGCCAAGACCGACAAGGAGGCAGGCCACCGCGGCATCTCGGCCTTCGTGGTTCCCAAGGACGACACGGTCACGGTGGACAAGAAGGAGGACAAGCTCGGACAGCGCGCCTCCAACACGGCGACCATCAGCTTCAGTGACACCGAGGTTCCCGAGGGCAATCTGCTCGGCGAGGAGAACCACGGCTTCAAGCTGGCGATGATGACCCTCGACCGCACCCGTCCGGGCGTCGCGGCGATGGCCGTCGGCATCGCGAGGGCGGCGCTCGAGTTCGCCGCCGACTACTCCAAGGAGCGCGTCCAGTTCGGCGTGCCGATCGCCATGCACCAGGCGGTGGCGTTCATGATCGCCGACATGGCGACCAAGGTCGAGGCCGGCCGTCTGCTCACCTGGCAGTCCGGCGTCCTCCTCGACCAGGGCAAGCGCAACACCCTGGCCGCCTCGCATGCGAAGCGCTTCACCGCGGATTCCGCGATGGAGGTCACCACCGACGCCGTGCAGGTCTACGGCGGGTACGGCTTCATCAAGGAGTACCCGGTCGAGAAGCTGATGCGCGACGCGAAGATCATGCAGCTCTACGAGGGCACCTCGCAGATCCAGCGCCTCGTGATCGCCAAGGAGCTCCTCATGGGCCGGCAGGCCGACGAGGAGACCCCCGAGGCCAAGGCCCTACGGGAGAACGCCGAGCAGGAGGCGAACGAGAGCCAGCGCGAGCAGGCTCCGGCCACCGTCTAGCCAAATCAGCATCCGCCGTCTGAGCGCCCCGGGAGACCGGGGCGCTCTTCGTTTCAGGACACAATCCCGGCATGCAAGTCGGGGAGAGGCTCAGCGACCGGCTGGAGCGCTGGCTCACGGGTGATGAGCCGAAGACGATCGGCGACCTGATCGACGTCTTCGAGGAGAAGAGCTTCGCCGTTCTCTTCGTCCTCCTGCTCTCGATCCCGGCGCTGCCGCTGCCGACCGGCGGGGTGACCCATGTCTTCGAGCTGATCGCGATGCTGCTGGCGCTGGAGCTCATCGTCGGCCGGACGACCGTCTGGCTGCCCGAGCGCTGGCGGCGGCGTGAGATCGGCGTGGAGACGCGCCAGCGCTTCGACGAAAAGCTCCTGCCGCGCATCCGCTGGCTGGAGCGCCACTCGCACGCGCATCTCGGGTTCCTGCTCGCGCACCGGGCGAGCGGGGTCGCATACGGACTGGTCACCCTGGTCCTCGTCGTGACGGCCTTCGTCGCGCCGCCCTTCACCGGGCTCGACACGCTGCCCTCGCTGGGCGTGGTGCTGATCAGCCTGGGAGTGCTGCTCGAGGATCCGCTGCTGGGGATCGCGGGCCTGATCGTCGGCGCCGCCGGCGCGCTCCTGGTCTTCATCCTCGGGAGGGCCGCTTTCGACGCCGCGCGCGGACTCTTTTAGCCACTTGTTACGAGTAATGAGATCCCTAGACTCGCGGGGATGGCGAGAGGGCGGCCATCCGACGCGTTCGGAGGGGACATCAGGCGGCGGGACGTGTTTCCCCTGCTGGTGCTCCATCTGCTCTCACGGCAGCCGACGTACGGCAACCGGCTGATCGAGGAGATCGAGGGAATCACGCAGGGTGCGATCTCGGTCAACCCGAACACGATGTACCCACTGCTCCGCGAGATGGAGGGCCGTGGGCTCGTCGACGCCCGCTGGGAGCATCCCGACCGGCGGACCCGCCGCTACTACTCGATCACCCCCGCCGGCCGACGTGAGTACCGGCGGCTCCGGACCGAGGTCGAACCCTTCCTCGACTCAGTGATCCGCTCGGTCTCCCTGATCAAGGGAGAGATCTACGGGGAATCCTCGCCGCGCAGCTGATCCGGCTTGCGGAGAAAGGAGCAGAACTCCCCCACGCGGTCGAACCCGAGCCGCTCGTAGAGCTTCCAGGGCCAGTCGTCGGCGTCGGCGACGATGAAGGTCAGATCGTCTCCGCGTTCGCGGGAAGCATCGGCTGCGGCCACCACGACGGCACTCGCCAGGCCCTGGCCTCGGCGCTCCGGCAGCGTCCCGACCGTTTCGACCTGCCCGATTCCACCTCGTCCGTAGAGCACGCACGAGGCGCCCGGCAAGCCGTCGGGCGGCGCCGCGAACCAGCGACCGTTCCCGATCCGCTCGAGACGGGTGTCCCAAACGGCGCGCTGTTCCACGGCCCCCCGGGTGTAGTTGGGATCGGCCTCGGCGACGGCGCGCCGCACCGGCTCGACCGCCGCATGTGCGACCTCCCTCGCGGCACCGACCTCCCGGTCCGGCTCCCGGGTGAGGACCATGTAGACGCTTCTCATCACATTCCATCCCTCCAGAGCCTCGAATCCCTTCGCCAGGCGGTTCGCCTGATCCGGATCCACCGCCACGATGTCCCGGTGCGCGATCCCCTCGAGGGGTCCCTGTATCTCGTCGGCCAGCGCCGCGAGGGCCTCGGCGTCGAGGTCGTTCGAGCGAACCTCGAGGTAGTTGCCGGACCACATGTCGGGCGTCTCGGGATTGTGAATCAGCAGCCCCCACTCGAACTCCTCGACGATCTCGGAAGAGTCCCGCTCCAGGGACAGCTCGAACTCGACCAGGCGCCGGAGGAGCTCCGGATCAGAGCTCGCGCTCATAGAAGAACATCACGGGGCCGTCCGACCCTCCCTCCCTGTTGATGAATCCGGCGCTCTCGTAGAGCCCGCGGGCCGCCACGTCGTCTTCGCTCGTCCCGAGCTCCATCTGCTCGGCTCCCTCGCCGCGGGCGGTCTCCATCGCGGCCTCGAGCAGGGCGCGGCCGAGGCCGGTTCCCCTTCGGTCGGGAACCACGTAGAGCTCCTCGAGATAGGAATGAAGGCTCGCGGAGTAGACCCAGGGCCGGAAGCGCAGCTGGGCGAACCCGTCGGGGCCGTCGCCGACCAGCAGCACGATCATCTCCTTGTTCCGGATCAGTTCCTCGTATCGCTCCTCGAGGGTCTCCCTGCCCGGGCTCGGCTCGTCGTACTCCGCCTGGAAGTCGTCCAGGAGGCGGGCGACCTGGGGCGCGTCGCCGGGCGTCGCCCGGCGGACCCGCGGCTCATCGGTGGAGTCCGGTGGTGGGGACGACATCTCCCCGAGGCTATTACCCTCCGCCGGCCAACCGATCCCCGGAGGACCTCTCAAATGTTCGTCTTCAAGGCCGCCGTCCTCGGCGGCGGCACGATGGGCGGCGAGATCGCCCAGGTCATCGCCAACGCAGACATCCCGGTCGTCGTCAAGGACGTCGAGCAGGAATTCGTCGACCGCGCTCTCGAGAAGTCGCGGGAGGTGACCAAGTCGCAGCTCGACCGTCTCGTCTCCAAGGAGAAGATGACCCAGGGCGACGCCGACGCGCGTCTCGATGAGGTCATGGGTCTGATCACCGGCACCACCACCTACGACGGCTTCGGCGACGTCGACCTCGTGATCGAGGCCGTGCCCGAGCGGATGGAGATCAAGAAGGTCGTCTACCGGGAGCTCGACGAGGCGACGCCGGGCCATGCGATCCTCGCCTCCAACACCTCCTCGCTCTCGATCACGGAGATGGGCCGCGAAACGCTGCGACCCGGCAAGGTGGTCGGCTTCCACTTCTTCTTTCCCGCCTCGATCATGCCTCTGGTCGAGATCATCAGCGGCGAGGACACCTCCCGCGAGACGGTCACCGCCGCCTTCAATTTCGCGCAGAGGATCCGCAAGCAGCCGATCACGTGCAAAGAGGTCCCGGGCTTCGTCGTCAACCGGATCCTCAACTCCGGTGTCGGCGAGGTCTGGCGCGAGCAGGAGGAGAAGGGCCTCTCGATCAAGCAGATCGACGAGGCCATCGCGGGCGCGAACATCACCCCGATGGGGCCGTTCTTCCTGATCGACATGCTCGGCCTCGACACGGTCCAGCACGTGGCGGAGTACCTGAACGAGTCCTACGGCGACCGCTTCTACGTCCACAAGGGGATGCAGAAGCTCGTCGCGGACGGGAAGCTCGGGGCCAAGAGCGGCGGCGAGGGCTTCTACGCGAACGGCGAGCCCAACATCGAGGGCGACGCGGAGCCGAACGGCGAGGAGCTTGCGGACCTGCTGATGCTGAAGACCTTCGTCGAGGCCTGCCTGGTGCTCGAGGAGGGCGTCGGCACCGTCCGCGAGATCGACCTCGGGATGATGGCTGGTGCGGGCCTGGATCCGCGGCGGGGGCTCTTCCCGCCCTTCTGGAAGGCTGATCTCGAGGGCCTGGACACGATCCTCGAGAAGCTCGACCAGTACGAGGAGAGCCATGGCGAGCGTTTCGCGCCGCCGCGAACGCTGAAGCGGCTCGTCTCACAGGGCCGCCTCGGGCTGAAGAGCGGCCAGGGCTTCTACGCCTACCCCCAGACCGATGCAGAGGGCACGGTCAAGCTGGAGAAGCGCGGCGACGTCGCGATCGCCTGGCTCGCAAACCCGCCGATGAACGCCATTTCGCCGCAGGTGATCGAGGACCTCGGCAAGGTCTGGGATCAGGTCAAGTCGGACGACGAGGTGAAGGCGATGGTCGTCTACTCCTCGCTGCCCGTCGTCTTCTCCGCCGGGGCCGACATCAAGGCCTTCACCTCGATGGATGAGACAGCGGGGGCCGAGCTGATCAACAATGGCCACGCGCTGCTGCGCGAGCTGGCGCAGAACCGCAAGTCCACGGTGGCCGCCGTCAACGCGATCGCCTTCGGGGGCGGCTGCGAGCTGTCCATGGCCTGCGATTTCCGCGTCGCCGCTCAGTCGGCGGTCTTCGGCCAGCCCGAGATCAACCTCGGGATCATCCCGGGCTTCGGCGGCACCCAGCGACTGCCGCGGCTGGTGGGGCAGTCGAAGGCCCTCGAGATGAATCTGACCGGCGACGCTGTGCTGGCGCCGGAGGCGCGGTTCCACGGCCTCGTCGACGACCTCGTTCCCGACGAGCAATTGCTCGAGGTCGCGATCTCGTGGGCCCGCAGGCTCGCGGGGCAGGCCCCGGTCGCCGTGGAACAGATCAAGGAGGTCTCGAACAACGGCGATCTCGACGACGGGATCGAGGCCGAGAAGCAGGGCTTCGCGACCGCGTTCTTCTCCGAGGACGCCAGGGAGGGGATCTCCGCGTTCTTGGGCAAGCGGAGCGCGAAGTGGCAGGGCAAGTAGCGACAGACCGGGCCCAGCGGCTCGCTGAGCTGATCAGGGAGTCCAAGAGCACCGTCGCTCTCACGGGAGCCGGAATCTCCGTGCCGAGCGGGATCCCCGATTTCCGGAGCCCCGGGGAGGGGCTCTGGGAGAAGGTCGACCCGATGGAGGTCGCCCACATCGAAGCCTTCCGGCGAGACCCGGCGAAGTTCTGGGGCTTCTACCGGCCGAGATTCCAGATGCTGGGTGACAAGGAGCCGAACGACGCCCACCGTGCGCTCGCGGAGCTCGAGCGTCGCGGCCTCCTCGAGGGCGTCATCACCCAGAACATCGACCAGCTCCACCACAGGGCCGGCTCCGCGCGCGTGATCGAGGTGCACGGCTCGATCCGAACGTCGAGCTGCCAGTCGTGCGGGGCGGAATTCCGACTCGAGGAAGTGGAGGCCCTCTTCGACGCGGAGGGCGCAGCCCGCTGCTCCGAGTGTTCGGGCCCGGTCAAGCCCGATGTCGTGCTCTTCGGCGAGCTTCTGCCGGCGGAGGCGATGGCGGAGGCGGAGTCGCTGGCCTCGAGTGCCGACCTGATGCTCTGCGTCGGCTCCTCCCTGGAGGTCCACCCCGTGGCCGGGCTTCCGTCCGTCACGCTCGGCGCCGGCGGACGCATCGCTGTGATCACCAAGGGGCCCACGCCCTTCGATCAGAACGCGACCGTGCGCCTCGACGGCGACGTGGTCGCCGACCTCGACGCCGTGCTCGGCGCGCTGAACTAGTCTCGTAGCAGATAGTTTCGTTCGCCACCTGCGGTGCTAGGGTTTATGTCGATGGCGACGGCGACGATAGGGAAGGCACCGGAGAGCATCAAGGCCTCGGATGAGTGTCCGGAGTGCCTCGCGGGCAACCTGGGCTGGCTGCTCACCCAGGCCCATTTCAACCTCGTCAGCGAGGTGGGCGCGGCGCTCGAGCCGCTCGGGGTCTCGAATCGCGGCTATCACGTCCTCGCGACTGCGCGGACGGGGGAGTTCACCCAGAAGGAGCTCGCCGAGCAGATCGGGCTCGACAAGACCACGATGGTGGTCACGGTCGATGAGCTCGAGGAGAAGGGCCTCGCCGAGCGCAGGCCGTCAAGCACCGACCGCCGCGCCCGTGTCATCGCGGTGACCAGGGCCGGCGAGCGCACCGTCGCGCAGGGCCAGAAGATCATCGACGGGATCCAGGACGACGTCCTCGAGAACCTTCCCGCCGGGGAGCGGAAGGTGTTCCTCGAGGCCCTCGGCTTGCTGGTGCAGGACCGCCTGGCCCAGCCAGCGCCGGACTCCCCGCCCCTGCGGCGGCGCGAGCCCCGCCACTAGGCCGCGCTTCCAGCCCCGCCTCCGGCGTCGCCCGCGTTTACGTGTGTGACGAGGCGCACATAGGATCCGTACGAGATGATCTTGTACGAGACTATTTGCTACGGTTTCCACTACGACTTCAAAGCCGACCCCGAGGGGGGAACCGGGATGACAGAGCTCGCAGCAGTGAACGGAACGGAAGCCAGTGCGGTGCAGAGCGACCGCCCGCGCTGGATCGCGCTGGTGGTCCTCTGCGTCGGGATGCTGATGATCGTCCTCGACCAGACGATCGTGAACGTGGCCCTGCCGTCGATCAAGGACGACCTCGGGTTTTCCCAGTCCACGCTGGCGTGGGTCGTCAACGCCTACCTGATCACCTTCGGCGGCCTGCTGCTCCTGGCCGGCCGACTGGGTGACCTGATCGGCCGGAAGACGATCTTCATGAGCGGGCTCGCTCTGTTCACGGCCGCGTCCGCCCTCTGCGGCCTGGCCCAGAGCCAGGAGATGCTGATCGGCGCCAGGTTCCTCCAGGGCATCGGCGGTGCGACCACCTCGGCCGTGATCCTGGGCATGATCGTGACGATGTTCCCGGAGCCCAGGGACCAGGCCAAGGCGATCGGCATCTACAGCTTCGTCGCCGCGGCGGGAGCATCGCTCGGCCTGTTGCTGGGCGGTGTGCTGACACAGGCCCTGAGCTGGCATTGGATCTTCTTCGTCAACCTGCCGATCGGCGCTCTGACGGCGTTCGCCGCCATCCGTGTGGTCGAGCGGGATGAGGGGATCGGGCTGAAGAAGGGCGCGGATGCCCTGGGCGCCGTTCTGATCACGGCCGCTTTGATGCTCGGCGTCTACACGATCGTCAAGCCCGCGGCCGACGACGGTTGGGGAGCCCCGCTGACGCTGGGGCTCGGCGCGGCCTCCCTCGCGCTGCTGGCGGGTTTCATCGCTCGTGAGGCGACCGCCCGCACGCCCTTGGTCCCACTTCGCATCTTCCGCAACCGGAACGTCTCGGGGGCCAATGCGGTCCAGGCGCTGTTCGTCGCCGGCTTGTTCGGCATGTTCTTCCTGGGCAGCCTCTACCTCGAGCGGGTCCTCGGCTACGACCCACTCGAGATCGGGCTCGCATTCCTGCCGGTGGCACTGACGATCGGGATTCTGTCCGTGGGCTTCTCGGAGCGCCTGGTGATGCGCTTCGGCGCGAAGCCCGTCCTCTTGGTGGGGCAGATCCTGATCGTGGGCGGCCTGGCCCTGTTCGCCCTCTCTCCCGTCGACTCGAGCTACGTCAGCGACCTGCTTGCGCCGATGCTCCTCCTCGGCGTCGGTGCTGGGCTCTCGTTCCCGTCGCTGATGGGACTCGCGATGTCGAGTGCGACCGCGGAGGACTCGGGCCTGGCCTCGGGTCTGGTCAACACCTCTCTGCAGGTCGGCGGCGCCCTCGGTCTCGCCGTCCTGGCAACGCTCTCCGCGACGCGGACCGACAACCTGCTCGCGAGTGGGACGTCCCCCGACGCCGCCTTGACCAGCGGTTTCCACCTGGCCTTCTGGATCGGCGCCGGTCTGGTCACGGCGGCGGTCGCGATCACGACTCTCGTGATTCAGACCCGCCCCGCCATCGCCGAGGCGCAGCCGCTCGACGAGCGCGAGCTCGAGGGCGAGCCCGCCTATTGGGAGGCCGCCTAGTCCAGACGTTCCTCGACCGCGGCCAGCTCCTCCAGGAGCTTGTCGCGGCGAGGACCGGGCTCCTCCCGCAGCGCGGCCCGCGCGGCCTGGAGCCCATAGCGCGCCTCGGCGTCCCTCCCCTGCTGGACGTCTAGGCGCGCCC
>DASTAI010000023.1:0-2136 GCA_035712865.1 Solirubrobacterales bacterium | reverse complement strand
AGGTATGGCGCGCTGATACCCATCGCGCCCCGCAGGTCGCCCGCGTCCTTGACAGCGATGAAGCCGCAGTCGTAGGTGACGTTGAGCCACTTGTGGGCGTCCGTGGACCAGGAATCGGCGCGGGCGAGTCCCTCGGTCAGGGAGTCGAACTCCCGGCTGGCGGCGGCCCAGAGCCCCACCGCGCCATCGACATGCAGCCAGGCACCGTGGCGCTCGCAGATCTCGGCGATCGCCTGGAAGGGGTCGAAGCAGCCGGTGTTCACCTCACCCGCCTGGGCGCAGACGATCGCCGGTCCCTCACCTCGGTCGAGCTCCGCGGCAAGCGCCTCCGGATCCATGCGGCCGGCATCGTCCGCTCTGACCTGGATTGCGGTCTCGGAGCCGAGACCGAGCAGCCGGAGCGCCACGAAGATCGTCGCGTGGGCATGCTCGCCGACGAGCACCCGCACCTCCGGCGCGCCGTTGAGGCCCTTCGCCTCCACGTCCCACCCCGCGCGACGGAGCACCGCGTGTCGCCCAGCGGCGATCCCCGAGAAGTTCGCCATCGTGCCCCCGGTGGTGAGCCCGAAGCCGGCATCCACAGGCAGGCCGAGCGCCTCGAGCACCCAGCGTCCGGAGACCTCCTCGGCCACCGCCGCCGACGGGCCGCAGACGTACAGGCTCGCAATCTGATCCCAGGCGCCCGCCAACCAGTCCGCCCCGAGCGCGGCCGGCAGCGTCCCGCCGATCACGAAACCGAAGTAGCGCGGGCTGCCGAGCGCGATCAGTCCCGGCTCCGCCGCGTCCGCGAGCTCCTCGACGACCTTCGCCGGATCCTCGCCCCGATCGGGGAGCTTGCGATCCAGTGCCTTGCGCAGCTCCTTGACGGTCGCCTGCTCGGCGACCGGTCGATCGTCGACGCCTGCGAGGTAGGCGCGTGCTCGCCGGTCGGCCACCTCGAGGACGCCCTCGTATTCCTCCAGGCTCATAGGGTCAGACCTGCGACCTGCTGGCCCGGTAGCGCCGGATCAGGTTGTTCGTCGAGCTGTCGTGGTCGAGCTCCGGCTCATCCGGCGACTCGAGCTGGGGGATGATCTTCTTCGCCAGCACCTTCCCCAGCTCAACACCCCACTGGTCGAAGGAGTCGATCTGCCAGATCGCGCCCTGGGTGAAGACGCTGTGCTCGTAGAGGGCGACCAGGTTGCCGAGCACGTGCGGGGTGAGCCGCTCAGCGAGGATCACGTTCGAGGGGCGGTTCCCCTCCATCACCCGGTGCGGGACGATCGGCTCCGGCGTCCCCTCCTCCCGCACCTGGTCGGGCGTCTTACCGAAGGCGAGCGCCTCCGGCTGCGCGAAGACGTTGGACATCAGCAGGTCGTGGTGATCGCCGAGGGGGTTGAGCGTCTGCACGAAGCCGATGAAGTCGGCTGGGATCAGCTTCGTTCCCTGGTGGATCAGCTGGTAGAAGGAATGCTGGCCGTTGGTGCCCGGCTCCCCCCAGAAGATGGCACCGGTCTCGTAGTCCACGTGCGCACCGTCGACGGTGACGTGCTTGCCGTTCGACTCCATCGTCAGCTGCTGCAGGTAGGCCGGGAAGCGGTGCAGGTACTGGTCGTATGGGAAGACGCCCACGGTCTGGGCGTCGAAGAAGTCCCCGTACCAGACGCAGAGGAGCCCGAGGATCGAGGGCAGGCTCTCCCCGATCGGCAGTTCCCTGAAGTGCTCGTCGACGGCGTGGAAGCCGGCGAGCATGTCGCGGAACCCCTCGGGCCCGATCGCCAGCATCGTCGAGAGGCCGATCGCCGAGTCCATCGAGTAGCGGCCGCCCACCCAGTCCCAGAAGCCGAACATGTTGTCGGTGTCGATGCCGAACTCGGAGACGCCCTCGGCGTTGGTCGAGACGGCGACGAAGTGCTTCGCGATCGCGTCCTCGGAACCCAGCTTCGCCAGCGCCCACTCCCTGGCGGTGTGGGCGTTGGTCATCGTCTCCAGGGTGGTGAAGGTCTTCGAGGAGATGATGAAGAGCGTCTCCTCTGGATCGAGGTCGCGTGTCTTCTCGGCGAAGTCCGTGCCATCGACGTTCGACACGAACCGGAAGGTCATGTCCCGGCGGGAGTAGTGGCGCAGCGCCTCGTAGGCCATCACGGGACCGAGGTC
>DASTAI010000022.1:0-3039 GCA_035712865.1 Solirubrobacterales bacterium | reverse complement strand
TGCTCTACCTGGTGTTCAACGAGGGTCACACCGCGACCGTGGGCGTGGAGCTGATCCGCCCCGACCTGACGAACGAGGCGATGCGGCTCGCGGAGCTCCTCGCCCGGCTCCTTCCGGCAGAGGCCGAGGCGCACGCGCTGCTTGCGCTCATGCGGCTCCACGCCTCGCGCGCGCCCGGCCGCGTCGACGAGCGCGGGGATCCCGTCCTCCTCGAGGCGCAGGACCGGAAGCGCTGGGATGCCGGCCTGATCGCCAGCGGGCTCGATGCGCTGGGACGCGCCGAGGCCCTGACGGCGACACCCGGGCCCTACCAGCTGCAGGCGATGATCGCCGCCTGCCACGCCCGGGCCGCGAGACCCGAGCAGACCGACTGGGCGCGGATCGCCGCCCTCTACGGAGAGCTGGGCCGACTGAACCCATCACCGGTCATCGAGCTGAACCGGGCGATGGCGGTGTCCCGGGCCGAGGGGCCTGCGGCCGGGCTCGCCTTGCTGGACGCGCTGGCCGAGGAACCCGAGCTCTCGCGCTACCACCTCTTCCCGGCGGCCCGCGCCGAGCTCCTGGAGGCGCTCGGACGGCTGGAAGAGGCCGGCGCCGAATTCCAGCGTGCGGCAGGCCTCACCCGGAACGCCCGCCAGCGTGCACGTCTCGAGTCGCGCGCCGCCGCATGCGTCCGTGCACCAGACCGGTGAGCGCGACGGGGGACAGCTCGCGGGCCATCGACGAGCGGCCGCATTTCACCCTGCGTGATCAGGAATTTCGACGGCGCCGGGACCCGGGGGGAGACTCCGGAGGATGAAATCCCTCGTGCCCTGCATCGCGGCGCTCTCGATCTGCTGCGCAAGCTCGAAGCCTCCCGAGGAGCGAGCGGCAGCCCGAGGATCGGGCGCAGCCGTCGCCGAGCCCGCGACCACCGCTGCCCTCGAGACCGCGGCCGAGTACGGGCTCACCGCCTACGTCGACGAATCCACCCGGAAGACCGGCGTCGTCTGTCTTCAGGTCGACGGACGCGACGATCCGGCAAAGGTGATCGAACGCCTCACGCCGCTCACTCACCGCGTCTCGGTCGACCGGAGCGACTGTCGTGAAGAGCCCTCGGCGATCCTCTCCCTCGGCGCGCCCCAGCTCGCCGGTGATCGCGCCCGCGTGGACGTCGGCGTCGTGCTCGGCAGCGCCGCGATGCTCGAGCTCGAGCGCCGCGATGGCGCCTGGCAGGTCGTCCGCGTCACGAGTCCCTGGATCTCGCTCCGCTAGCGACCAGCGGCGAGGGCACGACCTGCGCGCATGCGCTGGTCGCACCGCCGCGATGAGCGGACTGTACCTTGCGAGCCGGGCCACCCTCGTGGGATGGCCATCGTCTCGGCCCCCGTGACCGCCCTCCCCCGCTCGAACGCGCTCCGCGCATTCCGCTCGCTCGACTACCGGCGCTTCCTCGCCTCGCGACTCCTCTCCATCCTCGGCCTGGAGATGGTGAACGTCGCCGTGGGCTGGCAGGTCTACGCCCTCACCAAGCGCCCCCTGGACCTGGGCTACGTCGGGCTCGCCCAGTTCCTCCCGCCCCTCTTCCTCACGCTCCCCGCCGGCCACGCCGCCGACCGATTCGATCGGCGGCGCGTCGTCCTGCTCTGCCACCTCGCGTTCGGAGCCTGCTCGGGGCTCCTCGCCTGGCTCACCCTCGCCCAGATCCGGAACCCGGTGCCGATCTTCGCCGTGCTCGTCGTGCTCGGGTGCGCACGGGCCTTCAACGCGCCGGCAGCTCAGGCGCTCATGCCGTCGCTCCTGCCCGAGGCCGACTTCACCAATGCCGTCGCCTGGAACTCGAGCACCTTCCAGGTGGCCAACATCGTCGGCCCGGCGCTGGGCGGCGTGCTCTACGCGGCCTTCGGCAACCCCGAGGTCGTCTACATCCTCGCCGCCTCGCTCGCGGTGCTGGACGTCGTCGTCCTCACGGCGGTGAAGACGCGCACCGGCCGGATGGAGAAGAAGGCCGCGTCCTGGAGCACGGTCCTCGCCGGCGTGCGCTACGTCTGGGAGAACAAGGTCGTCCTCGGCTCCGTCTCGCTCGACCTCTTCGCCGTGCTGCTCGGCGGGGCGATCGCGCTCATGCCCGTCTTCGCCTCTGACGTCCTGCACACCGGCGCCTGGGGGCTCGGCATCCTCCGGAGCGGCCCGGCCATCGGCGCCGGCCTGGTCGGCCTCTATCTCGCGGCGCACCCGCTGAAGCGCCACGTGGGCCGGACGATGCTGACCGGAGTCGCGGTCTTCGGGGTGACCATCATCGCCTTCGGACTCTCTCGCACGCTCTGGCTGTCGGTCCCGATCCTGATCGTGATGGGCGGGGCGGACATGCTCAGCGTCTTCGTCCGCCTCACCGTGGTCCAGATCTCCCCGCCGCCCGAGATGCGGGGCCGGGTGAACGCGGTGAACATGCTCTTCATCGGCGGGAGCAACGAGCTTGGCGAGTTCGAGTCGGGCCTCACCGCGCAGTGGCTCGGCCCGGTGCGCGCGGTCATCGCCGGCGGAGTCGGAACCCTGCTCGTCGTCCTGACGTGGAGCCGGCTGTTCCCCGAGCTGCGACGTCTGGATCGCATGCCAACGGAATCCCGGACAAGTCAGCTGGAACGCGAATCCACCGCTGCTGAAGCGGCTGCTCCATCCGCCTGATTCCGGCTGGTTCGCGGGCTTGATCCAGACGACTAACCCCGCTGACCAGCAGAGCTTTCACCGGTCCGTCACGGGATTGCCATGGAGTCCCGTTACCTGGGCGGCTGATTCGTTCCCCCGAAACCCAAGGAGTCACACACCATGAAGAAGCTGCTCATGGGAGCCGCGCTGCTGCTTGGCACCGCGGCCTCCGCGCAGAGCCTCCTGATCAACGGTGCCGGCGCGACGTTCCCCGCGCCCATCTACCAGAAGTGGTTCAGCGAATATAACAAGCTGCACCCGGACATTAAGTTCAACTATCAAGCCATCGGCTCCGGTGGTGGCATCAAGCAATTCAGCGAGGGGACCGTCGACTTCGGCGCCAGTGATGCGGCG
>DASTAI010000021.1:0-10511 GCA_035712865.1 Solirubrobacterales bacterium | reverse complement strand
CGTCGTGGCCGAGCCGCATCAGCACCGGGCTCTTGGAGGCGAGCTTCTTGGCCCACTCCTGCACCGCGTCCTGGAACTGGTCCGGCGGGACGACCTTGTTGGCGATCCCGTACTCGACCGCGTCCTCCGCGGAGATCTGCTCACCGAGGAGCATCATCTCGTTGACCTTCTTCCGCGGGACGTTGCGGTAGATGATCGACATGATCATGTAGGGGAACGCGCCGACGTTGATCTCGGGCGTCCCGAAGCGCGCGCCCTGCTTCGCGATCAAGAGGTCGCAGGAGAGGGCGAGGCCCATACCGCCGGCGAGCACGTGTCCGTTGGCGGCGCAGAGGGACGGCTTGCCGAGCCGCGGCATCAGCCGGAAGTACTCGAGGAAGAGATCCGAGGCGAAGTGCTTGTCGATGAGGGGTACGTCCGCCGCGAAGCCGCCCAGGTCAGCGCCGGCGCAGAAGACCTTCTCGCCGGCGCCCGTGAGGACGACCGCGCGGACGTCGTCGTCGTCGCGAACCCGCTTCATCGCGTCGACCAGGGCGGCGAGCAGCTCACCGTTCAGAGCGTTGCGCTGGTCGGGCCGGTTCAGGGTGACGGTCGCGACCCCGTCCTTCACGTCGTAGAGGAGCTCCTCGGCCATCGGAGCGCGGAGCGTAGTGGATCTAGGTCCAAATGAGAAGTGCTACGTCCTACTACCTACTACCTCCCGCGGGTGTTCTTCGCATCAGGCGAGGACTTTCGAGCAAGCGCCGCAGCCGGAAACGGGCATAGGATCGCCGCCACAGTGGGGCAGCTGGGGAAGTTCGCGTACCGCAGGAAGCGGATGCTGGCGATCGCCGCGGTGGTCGTCGCGGTGGCGGCTGCGGTGGGCGGGAGCACCGTCTACGACAACGTCAAGCCGTTCGGCTTCCAGGATCCGAACTCCGACAGCTCACAGGCCTACAAGGATCTGCGCGACGCCACGGGCGAGCGGCCGATTCCCGAGGTCGAGCTGCTGGTCGAGCCGACCAGCGGCGAGCCGCTGCCGGCCGCCCAGCTCGCGGCGCAGGAGCTCCAGGGCGTCCCCGGCATCCAGCGGGTCGTCACCCCGGAGACGGAGCCGGGTCTCGTCTCGGTGGATCGACGCATGGCCCTGGTCCTCGGCTTCATCTCGGCGGACATCACGGACATCTCCCAGGTGGGAACGGACGTGAAGAATCGCTTCTCCGACGATCCCGAGATCGTCGTCGGCGGCGCCGCGGTCACGGTGGACGAGCTCACGAAGACCACGCAGGACGACCTGCGCCGGATCGAGCTCTACGCCTTCCCGCTCCTGCTGCTGCTCTCCTTCCTCGTCTTCCGCGGCCTGGTCGCAGCCGTGCTTCCGGTGCTGGTCGGAGGGCTCTCGATCCTGACGACGCTGCTGCTGCTCAACGCGCTGACCACGGTCGTCGAGATCGACACCTTCGCGATCAACATCGTCACCGGCCTCGGACTCGGCCTTGCGATCGACTACAGCCTCTTCCTGGTGACCCGCTTCAGGGAGGAGCTTGAGGAGAACGATGCGGTCGAGGCCTCGCTCGTGGCGACCACCGCCGCGATCGGCCGCATGATCGTCTTCAGCGGGATGACCGTCGCCGTCTCCCTGATCGCGCTCTGCATCTTCCCGCAACGCTTCCTCTACTCGATCGGCGTCGGCGGCGCACTCGTCGCGCTCACCTCCGCCGCGGTCTGTCTGCTCTTCCTGCCGGCGATCCTCGCCCTCCTCGGCCACCGGGTCAATGCCCTCGCGCCGGTCGCATTCCAGGGCATGCCCAGCGAGCGGCGCTGGTTCGGCATCGCGCGGTTCGTGCTCACCCATCCGGTCAGCGTCGCTATCTGCGCCATCGCGGTGATGGTGTTCGCCGGGCTGCCGTTCCTGCGCGTCGAGCTCACCCAGGCGAACGCGAAGATCCTGCCGCAGGACGCGAGCGCCCGGCAGGTCGACGACGCCATCGATGAGCATTTCGCCACGGATCCCGCCGACCGGATCGTCGTGGTCGCCCAGAACGGACCCGTGGCCCAGGCGGCAATCCAGAACCTGAGTGCGCAGTCCACGGTCACCGGAACGCAGGGGCCGTTTGCGCTCCCCGGCGGCATCTACCGGGTCGACGCCCAGCTGGGCGTGGATCCCTTCTCGGACGCCGCGCTCGACACCGTGCGCCAGGCGCGCAGGCAGGAGTGGGCCCACAACGCGCTGATCGCCGGATCCCCGGCTGAACTGGTGGACCAGCGGCACAGCCTCGGAGCCCACCTGCCCTGGGCGCTCGGATTCATCGTCCTCTCGACCGCGCTCCTCCTCCTGGTGCTGACGGGCTCCGTCGTCCTGCCGGTGATCGCGCTAGCGATGAACACGCTCACCGTCTGCGTCGCATTCGGCGTGCTCGTGTTCGTCTTTCAGGACGGGCGTCTGGAGGGGCTGCTCGGCTACAGCAGCCAGGGGGCCCTGGACACCTCGATGCCGATCCTGCTCTTCGCGGTCGCCTTCGGGCTCTCGACCGACTACGGGGTCTTCCTGCTCCAGCGAATCGGCGAGGCCCGGCCCGGCCACGAGACGGAGGAGGGCGCGATCGCCGAGGGCGTCGCAGCCAGCGGGAGGACGATCACCGCCGCCGCCCTGCTGTTCGCCGTGGCGATGGGCGCATTCGCGTTCTCCGAGCTCGTCTACGTGAAGGAGGTCGCGGTCGGCGCGGCGGTCGCCGTCCTGGTCGACGCGTTCATCGTCCGGACCTTCCTGCTCCCCGCGATCCTGGGCCTGCTCGGGAAATGGGCGTGGTGGTCGCCCAGGTGGCTCGCGCGCCCCGGGCGGATCGAGTACAGCTGACGGTCAGTTCGAGCTGACGGAGATGCTCTCGCGGTCGAGCGCGTGCACGAAGGCCTCGACCACCTCACGGGAGAACTGCTTGCCGGCCCAGCGCTCGAGCTCTTCGCGTGCCTTGTCGTGCCCGATCGACATGCGGTAGACGCGGTCGCTGGTCATGGCCTCGTACGCGTCGGCCACGGCCAGGATGGACGCCTCGATCGGGATCTCGCCGGCGGCGAGGTTGCGTGGGTAGCCGGTGCCGTCCGGGCGCTCGTGGTGGGCGAGGATCCACTCGCGGACATCGTCGAGCTCGCGGCTGGAGAGGATCCGCGCGCCGAGCTCCGGGTGGCGCCTCATCTGATCCATCTCCTCCGAGGTGAGTGGTCCCGGCTTGCAGAGGATCGAGTCGGGGACGCCGATCTTGCCGATGTCGTGCAGGACCCCCGCCAGCCGGATCCGCTGGACCCGGTCGTCGGTCATCCCGAGCTCCGCGGCCATCATCTCGCAGTACTTGCCGACGGTCTGGCTGTGGCGGGCGGTGCCCGAGTCCCTCTGGTCGAGCGCCTCGGCGAGACTCAGCACCGTCGCGAGGTGGGCCTGGGCCTCGACGCTGCGCCGCCCCGTGACCGCGCCGAGAACGCTGGTGACCTCGGGGCTGTAGATGACGGCCCGGTCGCGTCCGAGCGCCTTCGCGGCGCGGAGCGCCTGATCGCCGTCGGAGAGCAGCCCGGCGAGATCCATCGAATGCTCGGGGAAGCTCGCGACACCCGCTGACGCGGTGACCTGGATCTGGGGCTTGACGAAGTTCTGGCGGATCGCGTCGAGGATCTCCTCGGCGAAGAGGAAGGCGCTGTGCTGGTCCATCTCCGGCAGCACGATTGCGAACTCCTCGCCCCCTGAGCGAGCGACGACGTCCATGAGCCGGGTCCGCTCTTCCAGCAGGGCCGCCACTCCCAACAGCACCTGGTCGCCGGCCGCGATTCCGTGCCGCTCGTTGATCTTGTTGAAGCGGTCGAGGTCGATCACCAGGATGCTCACCGGTCGGCCGTGGGGCGTCGCGCGCTGAAGCTCTCGCTCGACGGCCTCATGCAGGGCGACCCGGTTGGGCAGTCCGGTCAGAGCGTCGGTGCGGGCGGCGTCCGTCAGCCTGGCGAGGAGCCGCTCGACTCGCGTCCTCAGATAGGTCAGCAGGGTCGCCGCGGTGATCAGGGTCCCGGTCGTGATCACGAAGTGGCTGATCGCGGTGTGCTCGCCACCAGACGGGATCGGCGTGACCGCGATGGCGAAGGCGTAGTTGATCCCGGCCCAGACGACGTTGAGAGCGGCGTCGACCTTCGAGAGCGGGAAATAGAAGACGTAGAGGCCGACCCACAGGTACATCAGCGCGTAGCCGCTGATGGCGTTGCCGCTGAAGATGACCGCGGCGGTCGTGAGCAGCGTCGCGCACGCCGGTCCGAGCCGCATCGCCCCGACCGGCACCTTGCCGGCGCCGAGGAACATGAACAGAGCCCAGCACGCGGCCGCACCCTGAATCGCGAGAAGCCCGGTGACGTTGAAGTAGGCGGGGTGCGGCAGAATGGCGGCGAGCGTGCCGGTTACGGCGGCCCCGGCGGCCAGGTAGGCCTGGGCGAGGGCGATCGGCCGCTTCGCGGCCGGCCCGGACAGGAGGCTGTTGGGCGTGTTGGCACGCAGGCGTCGATCTCGACGCTCGCTGCGGCCACCCTGTTCGAGGGTGGGAACCTTGCCTCCCATTGCGACTAGGCCCATGCGGATAAGAGTATCGACGCAAAATGGACACTTCTTGTGCCCACTTTTGAGTCTCTTTCGATTCCGAACTAGTTTTTAAGGAGGCGCATCCGGATTTATTACGTAGTCCCGGAGAGGTCAGCGCTCAGAGACGCCCGCCTCGGATCCGCGCACCGGCTTCGGAGCCCGGAACCGTCGCGAACCGGCGGGTGAACTCACCCCCGGCGACACGGATTCGACACGGACGCGTCCCTCCCTGCCGGGCGAGAGCGTGAAGCGCCTGCGGGCCACCGGCTCGGCGGACTCCTCGACCAGGCTCAGCTTCGCCTCCTCGAGAACGGTCCGGATCACGACGGCCAGCTCGTACTGCGCCAGGGAGGCGCCGAGGCAGCGCCTGATGCCACCGCCGAACGGGATCCAGGCGCCGCCATCGGTGCCCTTGGGGTCCGCGTCCAGGAATCGTTCGGGTTCGAACGCCTTGGGGTCGGGATAGATCTCGGGATCCCCGTGGATGAGATAGATCGCGACCATGAGGACCGACCCGGCCGGCAGGCTGTAGCCCATCAGCTCGATCGGAACCAGCGCCTTGCGCGCGGCGATGGGGATTACCGGCCGGCGCCTCAGCGTCTCCTTGACCACTGCCATCAGATAGTCCTGATCGCCCGCCGCCAGCTCCGAGACGAGCCGGTCGAGCTTGTCGGGAGAGCGCAGGAGCCGTTCGAAGGCCCAGGTCAGGCCGGCGGTCGTCGTCTCGTAGCCGGCCATCAGCATGGTCAGGAGCTCATCCCGGATCACCCGGTCATCGAGCGAGGAGCCGTCCTCGTGCGTCGCCCGAATCAGAAGCGAGAGCGCGTCGTCGCGGATCTCGACCAGGGGGTCCGCGCGGCGCTCCTCGATCGCGTCATAGAGGATCTCGTCGATGCCGTCGATGAACCGCATCAGCCGCGCGTAGGGGCTGACACCGCCCATCTCGTGCCGGAACCACGGGATCAGGGTGAAGGGGGACTCGCACTTGTCCATCATCTGCGGGATCAGGGTCCGCAGCGTGGCCTCGCGCTCGCTGCGGCCGTCGGTGCCCATCGCGATCCGCATCATCACCTCGAAGGAGATGGCCTCCATCTCGCCGAGCAGACGTAGATCCGAGCCTTCCTCCCAGGTCGAGACGCGGTCCCGCGCGATGCCGGCGATCAATTCGCGGTAGCGCTCGGCGTGACGGCCGACCACGGGAAGCAGGATGCGGCGGTGGTGCAGATGCTCGGGACCGTCCATCACCAGGATGGAGTGGTTTCCGACCACGTCCCTGAAGATCCCGTTGGTGTCGCCGGCGCGGAAGTGCTCGGGGTCAGCGGTGAGTACCTGCTTTGCGGCGAGTGGGTCCGCGATCACGAAGACGTTCGACGCGGGCCCGAGGCGGAGCGAGAAGATGCGCCCGTACCGGTCGCGGCAGTGCTCCATGAAGTCGATGGGGCGGTACATCCACTTCAGCGTCTGAACCGTTCCCGGGAGTCGCGGACCAGGCGGCAGGCCCTTATTCGACATCTCGAGATTCGGCTCAGTGCTGCCGTTGTGGAGAGCTGCGGCCGGGCCTTCCAATGCCCGCCTCCCTAATCAGTAGTACGTACGGCCAGGCAATCTATGGACAAAAAACCGGGTTGTCATCAGCACTTTTTCGGGATCGGGCACGTAGAACCCCACATGCAATGGGAATTGCGGGTTGCAGTAGGAAGTAGGAAGTCCTACTATCCACTTTGCGGCCCGGGACGCGGGTCGCAGGCGAGCAATCCGAACGAGCGAGGAGACTGAGCAAAGTGGCCACCGCGACCTCCGGCGTCATCAAGCCCGACCACAGCGCCGGCCGCAAGCACTTCATCTTCACCGACGAGCACGAGGAGCTCCGGGAGTCGATGAAGAGCTGGGTGCTGAAGGAGCTCACGCCCCACCGCTTCGAGTGGGAGGAGAGCCTCTGGCCGGACTCGGTGCTCCATCGCGCCGGTGAGCTCGGCTACATCGGGCTCTGCTACCCCGAGGAGTACGGCGGCCAAGGCGGCGACTACTTCTACTCGCTCGTCCGGGCCGACGCGATGAGCTACTCCGGCTGCGGCGGGCTGAATATGGGGATGGCGGTCCACACGGACATGGCGACCCCGCCGATCCACCTGCTGGGCACGGAGGAACAGAAGCAACGCTACCTGGTGCCCTCCATCAAGGGCGAGCTGATCAGCGCGCTGGGGATCACCGAGCCGGGCGCCGGGTCCGACGTCGCCGGGATCCGCACGACCGCCAAGCGCGACGGCGACGAGTACGTGATCAACGGCTCGAAGACTTTCATCACCAACGGCCTGCGCGCCAACTACATCGTCCTCGTGACCAAGACCGATCCCGATGCCGGGCACGACGGGATCACCCTCTTCATCGTCGACATCCGCGACGAGGACGGCAAGGAGGTCGAGGGCTTCAGCGTCTCCCGCAAGCTGGAGAAGATGGGAATGCACGCCTCAGACACCGGCGAGCTCTCCTTCCAGGACGTCCGCGTCCCGGCGGAGAACCTGCTCGGCCAGGAGGGCAAAGGCTTCTACCACATCAGCTGGGAGCTGCAGGGTGAGCGCCTCGTGGCCGCGATCGGCTGCGTCTCGGGGGCCGAGCGGGTCTTCGACCGCACCCTCGAGTACGCCAAGGAACGTGAGGCCTTCGGCCGCCCGATTGGCCGCTTCCAGGCGATCCGGCACAAGTTCGCCGAGATGTCCGTGAAGATCGAGGCCGCCAAGCAGACGGTCTACGCGACCGCCTGGCGATTCGCGAACGGGGAGTACCCCGTCCGCGAGATCACCCAGGCCAAGCTCTACGCATCACGTGTGATCGAAGAGGTCGCCGACGACTGCATCCAGATCCACGGCGGCTACGGCTACATGAAGGAGTACGAGGTCGAGCGCGCCTATCGCGACTCCCGCCTCAACCGCATCGGCGCCGGCACCGACGAGGTCATGCTCGAGGTGATCGGCCGGAGCTACGGGCTCTAGGCCGTCGTCTGGGTTGGCCCCAGCGTCACGCCCTCGTAGCCGAACGGCGTCAGGTCCATGACCTGGCGGACCTCGATCGAGCTGCCGGGGCGCATCGGCACCTTCTTCGCCCAGCCGATCGCCTCATCGAGGTCGTCGACATCGATCAGGCAGAAGCCGCCGAGCTGCTCCTTGGTCTCGGCGAACGGACCGTCGGTGATCGCCGGGGCGTCGCCCTCGGTGATGCGGACGGTCTTCGCGGTCTTGGGCAGCTCGAGCGCCTCGTTTGCGATCAGCACGCCGGCGTCGATCGCCTCGCGGTTGAAGGCGTTCCAGGCCTCCATCGCCTGGCGCATCTCCTCCTCGGTTCCCTCGAACATCAGATCCTCGTCTCGCACGAAGGTCAGCAGGTACTTCATCTCAGTCCTCCTCGCTGTGGCGGCGCCGTTCGCCGCATTCAACCTGACGACGAACCGCGGGCGCCGAGATCGACATCGGCGGTATAAGGGGGACGTGGGAGAGGCGGAGATGGCACAGGTCGAGATGGAGGACGGCCGGACCCTCAGTGAATACGAGGCGGCGGGGCTGCAGTGAGCAACCTCGACCACATCCGCTCCTACTACGAGGCGCTCAACACCGGGGACGCGGAGCTGGTCGCCTCCCACTTCACGGACGACGCCGTGCACTACTACACGCGCCTCGGGCCGCACGAGGGCGCGGATCGGATCGGCCAGAACGCCGAGCTCGGTGTCGGGGTCATCGACGGGCAGTGGTTTCTCGAGCACGGCATCGAGCAGGGCGATGAGGCGGTGATCGAGTGGACGATGACCTGGCGCGACCCGAAGTCCGGCGAGAGGCGGCTCGATCGCGGCACCGAGTGGTTCCTCCTGCGGGACGGCAAGATCGCCGAGGTCCGCGCCTACCACCACGGCGGGAAGAAGAATCCGCAGGGCGACCTGCTCGGGTTCGACCATGCGAGCCGCGGCTACACGATGCTCGGGGACTGGCGGCCGCCGCCCGAGGAGGCGACGCGGAAGGCGGCGGAGGGCGGATCCGAGGACGTGCCGGCGTGACGGTGATCAAGGACAGCGGCCGGCGGGAGCCGCTGCCGCCGTTCGGCGAGGAGCACGAGGAGCTCCGCGAGTCGGCACGCCGCTTTGTGACCAACGAGATCGCCCCGCACGTCGAGGAGTGGGAGGAAGCGCGCGAGTTCCCGCGCGAGTTGTACAACCGCTGCGGCGAGCTTGGCTTCCTCGGCCTCAAGTACGAGACCGAGTACGGCGGCCAGGGCGGCGACTATGTGCACGGGGCCGTCTGGGTCGAGGAGCTCTCGCGATCCGGGGGCAGCGGCGGCGTCGCGGCCGGCCTCGGCGCCCACACCGAGATCGCGATGCCCCCGATCTGGAGGTTCGGGACGGAGGAGCAGAAGCAGCGTTGGCTCGTTCCGGGGATCAGGGGCGAGCAGGTCGGCGCCCTCGGCATCACCGAGCCCGGCGCGGGCTCGGACGTGGCCTCGCTGCGGACGACGGCGCGCAGGGTCGATGGCGGCTACGTCGTCAACGGCTCGAAGACGTTCATCACCAACGGGGTCCGGGGCGACTTCCTGGTCTGCGCCTGCAAGACGACCGAGGAGGGCGGCCATCACGGCATCTCCTTCCTCGTCCTCGAGCGCGAGATGCCGGGGTACGAAGTCGTCTCCAAGCTGGAGAAGATGGGCTGGCACTCGTCGGACACGGGCGAGCTCTCGTTCACCGACGTCGAGGTCCCGGAGGAGAACCTGCTCGGCGAGCTCGACGAGGGCTTCAAGTTGATCATGGCCAACTTCCAATGGGAGCGCCTGACGATGGCTCTCGGCGCGGTGGGCGGGATGCAGCGGGTCTTCGAGCAGACGCTCGGCTACGCCAAGGAGCGGGAGGCCTTCGGCCGCCCGATCGGGCGCTTCCAGGCGATCCGCCACAAGTTCGCCGAGATGTCCGTGAAGATCGAGGTCGCCCGCGCCCTCACCTACGCCTGCCTCCGGAAGTTCGCCGCGGGCGAGGACGCCACCCGAGAGGTGACCCAGGCCAAGCTCTTCACGCAGCGGGCGATGTGCGACGTCGCAGACGAGGCGATCCAGATCCACGGCGGCTACGGCTACATGCGTGAATACGGCGTCGAGCGGGCCTACCGCGACGCCCGCCTCGGCCCGATCGGGGGCGGCACCGACGAGGTGATGAAGGAGATCCTGGGTCGGCAGCTCGGGCTCTGAGCCTCCAGGAATTACCGAACGGTCGTGCTAACTTTGCCCTCGTGGCGAGCACGACCAAAGCGGGCACCCAGCGCAAGCCGAGGAGTGACGGGGAGCGCAGCCGCAGCGCGATCCTGAACGAGGCCGCGCGCCTGGCGACCGTGGAGGGAATCGGCGGGCTCTCCCTCGGCCGGCTGGCGGACGCGGTCGGGATGAGCAAGAGCGGCCTCTTCGCACATTTCGGCTCCAAGGAGGAGCTCCAGCTCGCGACCATCGAGACGGCCAACTCGATCTTCGACGAGCAGGTCCTGGAGCCGGCGGCGGAGGCATCTCCGGGCCTGGAGCGCCTGCGCACGCTGCTCGACTCCTACCTGAGCTACGTCGAAGCGGGGACATTCCCCGGCGGCTGCTTCTTCGCCTCCGTCCTGGTCGAGGTGAGCATGCAGCCCGGCGCGGTTCGCGACCGCCTGGTCGCCTTCCTGGGCGACTGGGTCGGACGACTTCGAGAGGCGGTGCGCGAGGGTCAGAGGGAGGGGACCATCGACAAGCGGGAGGACCCGGCCCAGCTCGCCTTCGAGCTCGAGGCGGCGCTCCTGCTGGCCAACACGGAATATTCGGTGACGCAGAGCGCCGAGGCGGTCAGGCGGGGTCGAAAGGCGATCGACCGCCGGTTGAAGGAGGCGGTCGCCTAGGCGACCGCCTCCTTGACCGGGTCGGGCCTGATCAC
>DASTAI010000020.1:0-19673 GCA_035712865.1 Solirubrobacterales bacterium | reverse complement strand
TTCGCGGCGATCGTCGTCGCCACGATGTCGTTCGCGGTCGTGAAGGCAAACGACGAGCAGGACAAACGCGACAAGGAGCAGGCGGAGGAGGCGCACCAGGCCGAGGGTGCCAACCAGGGCAACGCCGCGGGGGGCGAGCAGCTCGCCGTCAGCTCGCCCGCAGACGGCGGTCTGATCTACCAGCCCGACGGCCTCACCGCGCAGCCGGGCAACGTCACGATCACCTACGACAACCCGTCTCCGGTCCCGCACAGCATCGCGGTGGCGACCGCGAACGGAAACGTCCTGCGCGAGGTGCAGCCGTTCACCAACGGCAAGCAGTCGGTCGATCTGAGCAACCTCGCCCCCGGCAAGTACATCTTCTACTGCACGGTCCCCGGCCATCGCGAGGCGGGCATGGAGGGCAACCTGACGGTCACCGGAGGACCGACGCCCTAGGCCATTCGGCGTATAGGCCCGCGTCGGGCGTGCTATACAGCCGCGGGTGATCAGCGAGAAGGACGCCACGCGTCTGCGCAGGTCCCACACGGAGTTCGAGCGCGCCCGGGGCCGGGTGTGGATAGAACGGGTCCGCGTGGGACTCGAGTACCGGCGCGCGATGCGCCGGATCGACGACGACGTCGCCCGGGTGCGGCTCGAACGCGACCGGCTCGTTCGCGACACCGTGGCGGCCGGTGCGAGCTACCGGGAGGTGGCGCGGGCGCTGGGTCTGTCGCACAGCCGCATCCAGCAGATCGTGAAATCGCCGTCGACCTGACCGAGGCGCCGCTAAATTGATGCGAGGGTGCTCCGATAGTGCGAGGGCGCGCGAAAGCGCGACCCGTGAAAGGTTGGAGGAGCAACCCGTTCGATTATGAGGCGATACCACGTCACCACGTTCGGCTGCCAGATGAACGAGCACGACTCCGAGCGCATGAAGGGAATGCTGGACTCGCTCGGCTACGTCGAGTCCGAGGAGCGGGAGGATGCGGATCTGATCCTCTTCAACACCTGCTCGATCCGGGAGTCGGCGGACAACAGGTTCATCGCGCACCTCGGCGAGGCGAAGCGGCTGAAGTCCGAGGATCCGGCGCGAGTCGTGGGGGTCGGCGGCTGCTGGGCGCAGTCCGTGAAGGACGAGGTGTTTCGCCGCTTCCCGTTCGTCGACGTGGCCTTCGGGCCGGGGCAGATTCACCGCTTGGCGGAATTCCTCACCTCCGACTCACTCACCGCCCAGGGCTATTTCGAGTTCGAGGACGTCTCCGGCCATCTGCCGATGAAGCGCGAGCGGGAGTTCCAGGCCTGGGTGCAGATCTCGCAGGGCTGCAACTGCGTCTGCTCCTACTGCATCGTCCCCTCGGTCCGAGGCCGCGAGGCGAGCCGGGATCCGCAGGAGCTGGTCACCGAGATCGAGCGGCTCGCAGCGGACGGTGTCCGTGAGATCACGCTGCTCGGGCAGAACGTGAACAGCTTCGGGCGCGATCTGCCCAAGGATCGCCGGATCTCCTTCGCGGACCTCCTGGCGCGCGTCGACGCGATCGAGGGGGTCGAGCGGATCCGCTACACCAGCCCCCATCCGAAGGACACTCGGGAGGAGGTGATCCGTGCGCACGCCGAGCTGGCCGCGGTCTGCGAGCATATCCACCTGCCGCTTCAGTCCGGGTCGAGCGCCGTGCTCAAGCGGATGCGTCGGACCTATGATCGCGAGCGCTACCTGGACCGCGTCGCCCTGATCCGGGAGCACGTCCCGGATTGCGCGATCACGACGGACATCATCGTCGGCTTCCCCGGAGAGACCGACGCCGACTTCGAGCAGACGCTCGAGGTCGTCGACGAGGTCGGCTACGACGGAGCGTTCACCTTCATCTTCTCGCCGCGACGCGGCACCGAGGCGGCCGATCTCGAAGACCAGCTCCCGCACTCCCTGAAACGCGAGCGGTTGGAACGCCTCGTCGAGCTCGTTCAGCGGCGGGCGCGCGAGCGAGCGGAGCGTTTCGTCGGGAGGACCATGGAGGTGCTCGTGGAGGGGCCCAGTCGCACCGATCCAACCCGGCTCCGAGGTCGCACGCGCCACAACAAGACGGTCAACTTCGACGGGACCGCCGCTCCGGGGGAGCTGGTCGACGTCGAGATCGGCAGCGCCACTTCGACCACGCTCGGCGGGTCGGAGCGGCTGCTCAGCCGCGCCGCTTGTTGAAGGTCCTCGCGCTCTTCGGCCCGACGGCCGTGGGCAAGACGGGCGTCGCGATCGCGGTGTCCGAGCGCCTGCGGGGGCGCGGCGAGAACCCGGTCGCCGTCAACTGCGACTCGATCCAGGTCTATCGCGGCCTGGAGGTACTGAGCGCCGCACCGGACGCCGAGCAGCGGGAGCAGCTCGAGCACCGCCTGCTCTCATTCGTCGACCCGAACGAGGAGTTCAGCGCCGGGCGCTACGCCGAGCTCGCCCACGCGGAGATCGACTCGCTGCTCTCCGAGGGCCGGCGCCCGATCGTCGTCGGCGGCACCGGGCTCTACCTGCGCGCCGCCCTCGCCGATCTCGACCTTCGTCCGCCGGTGCCTCCCGAGATCCGGGAGGAGGTCGAGCGCGAGCTCTCGGAGCGCGGGCCGGTGGCGCTTCATGGCGAGCTCGACGAGGAACTCGCGGCAGGAGTGGACCCGAACGACCGCAAGCGCATCGCCCGCTTCACCGAGCTGGCCCGCGCGGGAATCGAGCCGCCGCCCGCCGGCGACCGGCTCTGGACGGCGGATCTGCGGCACCCGACCGTGCTCGTCGGGCTCTCGATGGCACGCGGCCAGCTCGGCGAGCGGATCGACGAGCGCGTCGACGAGATGGTCGCCTCGGCCGCCGCGGACGAGGCACGGAGGGCGGCGGGCGCGGGGGCCTCCCGAACGGCTCGGGCGGCGCTCGGCTTCGAGGACCTCCTCGACGGTAATCCCAGGGCGATGAAGCGGGCTCACCGTCAGTACGCTCGGCGACAGCTCACCTGGATGCGGCGGATGGAAGGGGTCAGCGTGATCGACCGAACGGGGCGAGAGGATGCGGATGTGGCCGCCGACATCGTCGATCTTCTCGAGCAAGCCGAGGCACGGTGATGGACTTCGGCGAGCGCGAAGCCGTGGTGCGCGCGTCGATCGACGCATGGAACTCAGCCGATTGGGAGAGCAACCTGAAGCCTGTCTGGCACCCCGACGGTGTGGTCGTCTCCCCGGAGGGTTGGCCGGAGTCCGGGAGGTTCGTGGGCTGGGACGCGATGGTCGAGCAGTGGAGGCGGATCAAGGACTCGTGGGCGGAGGAGCGCGTGGAGCTGATCTCGGCCGAGCCGGCGCGGGAGGGAGTCCTGGCGGAGGTCCGCTGGACGCTTCGAGGTGAGGCCAGCGGCGCGCCTCTCGAGGTGCAGGTGTGGATTCTCTGCGACCTGGTCGGGGACCGACTCTCGAAGATGACCTACTTCCTCGACGGCGAGACGGCGCGCCGCGGCGCGGAGGCAGCCGCATGAGGTTCGAGAAGTGGACCGCGCTCGGCAACGACTACCTCATCGTCGAGGCGGCGGCGTTGCCCTGGGCACCGACGCCCGAGAGGATCAGCCGGCTCTGCGATCCGCACTTTGGAGTGGGATCCGACGGCCTGCTCCTGCTGGCTCCGGTTGCAGATCCCGCCTACGTCGCGGAGCTGCGGATCTTCAACCCGGACGGCTCCGAGGCGGAGCTCTCCGGCAACGGTGCCCGCGAGGCGGTGCTCTACCTCCGCCGCTCGGGTTGGACCGATGCGGAGCGATTCACGATCCTGACCAAGGCCGGGCCGATCACGCCGACGATCCGCTCCGAACGCGAGGCGAGCCTGGAGATGGGGAGGGCGAGCACGATCTCGGACGACTACCCGACCGGCGCGGAGGATGGACGGGGAGAGGTGGTCGCAGCCGGCCGATCCTGGGCGTTCCAGCACGTCTCGATCGGCAACCCGCAGTGCGCGATCGAGCTGGGCGAAGAGCTCGAGTCGCTCGACGTCTCCACGATCGGGCCGGAGATCGAGAACAGCCCGCTGTTCCCGAACCGGACCAACGTGAGCTTCTACCGCGTCGACGGCGATCGGGTCAGGGCGCGGATCTTCGAGCGCGGCGTGGGGGAGACGCTGGCGTCTGGGACGGGGGCATCCGGCGCCGCCGTGGCGGCCCACCTGTCCGGAGCCCCGACCGCCCTCACGGTTGAGCTCGACGGCGGCCCGCTCGAGGTCGAGATCGGCGACGACCTCGCCGTCCGGCTGACGGGTTGGGCCGAGTCGATCTTCACCGGCGAGCTGACCGCGGAGATGCTCCGGGCCCTGGAGCGCCTCGACTGAGCGCGCCGCAGCGAAGCCCGAGCGCCCCCTACCCTTCTCGCTTCGAATGGCTGCGCCGGTGAAGAAAAAGGGACTCGGGGCGCCCTCCCAGCGCCTGGAGGCGATCCCTCCGTACATGTTCGCCGAGCTCGAGCGGCGGGTCGAGGCGAAGCGTGAGGAGGGCATCGACGTGATCAGCCTCGGGATCGGCGACCCGGACACCCCGACGTTCCGTTACATCGTCGAGGCGATGCGCGAGGCGGTGGGGGACCCCGAGGCGCAGCGTTACCCGAGTAACCGCGGCCGCAGCGAGTTCCGCCAGGCGTTCGCCGACTTCTATCTCCAGCGCTTCGGAGTCGAGATCGACCCTATCGACGAGGTGATCCCCGCGATCGGGGCGAAGGAATGCATCCACAACCTCTGCTTCGCCTTCCTGGACCCGGGCGACGTCGCTCTGGCATCGGACCCGGGCTACCCCGTCTACACGAGCGGACCGGTGCTCGCCGGGGCCGAAGCCCACCTGCTGCCTCTCCGGGCCGGGCTCGACTTCACCCCCGACCTGCACGCCATACCAGACGACAAGCTCGAGGCAGCCCGCCTGATGTTCATCAACTACCCGAACAACCCGACCGGTGCCGTCGTGCCCGACGGCTTCTTCGAGCGTGTGGTCGAGCTCGCGCAGCAGCACGAGTTCCTCGTCGTCCACGACAACGCCTACTCGGAGACCACCTACGACGGCTATGTGGCGCCGAGCTTCCTCGCCACTCCCGGCGCGAAGGAGGTCGGCGTCGAGGTCTTCTCCCTCTCCAAGGGCTACAACATGACCGGCTGGCGCTGTGCGGCGATTCTCGGCAACTCGGAGGCGATCAGGACCTACTGGCGCCTGAAGACGAATGTCGACTCCGGCCTCTTCGAGGCCGTCCAGCTGGCCGGTGCGGCCGCACTCAGGGGACCCCGCAAGGAGGTCCAAGAGATGTGCGGCATCTACCAGCGCCGGCGCGATCTGGTCGTCGAAGCGCTCCGAGACATCGGGGTCGACGTGGAGCCGCCCAAGGGCACGATCTACGTCTGGGCGCCCGTCCCGGACGGATTCACGTCGACCTCGTTCACCGAGAAGGTCCTGGAGGAGGCCGCCGTCGTGATCTCGCCCGGCTCCATGTATGGTCCGAGCGGCGAGGGTTTCTTCCGGATCTCTCTGACCACCCCGGACGAGCTCCTGGTCGAGGCCGTCGAGCGCCTGAGGGCCCACTTGACGCCTTAGGCCGAGCCCCGCGGGTTGAGAGCGGCCCGCACCGGGTAGGTCGCGGGAACCGGCGCACAGCGGGCGATCAGACCGTAGCGTGCAGCGAGCCGGGCTTCAGGGGGGTGAATCGGCCTTTATCGGCCGCTCAGCTAAAGGCACGAGCCTCCAAGGCCGAACCACCATTCAATGAACGAGATCGGACTGATACTGGCACTCGGATGCGCCGCCTTCTCGGGCGTGGCGATGCTCTGCAAGCACCGCGGCGCCATGGCGGCCCCCGACGTCGCCATGCGCAGCCCGCTGCGGAGCGCCGCGGCCCTCTTCCGCTCGAGGTGGTGGGCGATCGGCTTCGGCCTCGCCACTCTCGGCTGGGGGCTGCACGTCGTCGCCCTCTCGATGGCCCCGCTTTCGCTCGTCCAAGCCGTGATCGCCGGAGGACTCGCCCTGCTGGCCGTCCCCGCGCGACGCTGGTTCGGCCTCGCGGTGGGGGCCCGTGATCTGCTCGGGCTCGGCCTCTGCGCGGCAGGGCTCGGCTTCCTGGCGCTGACCGCGGGTCACGGCCATGACGACGGCACCTTCACGAGCTCGACCATGCTGGCGTTCGAGGGCGGGGCCCTCGCGCTGGTCGGCGTCCTCCTCTTCGCCTCCGCCCACCGCCGGCTGGTCAGCCGCGGGTGGATCCTGCTCGCCGTCGCGGCAGGCGGCTCGATCGGCGTCTCCGACGTCGCGATCAAGGCGCTCGCCGTGACCGTCCCGGGCTCACCGCTCGCCCTGATCAGCCCCTGGAGCGCACTCGCGGTCATCGGCGGGATCGGCGGCTTCCTGGCGCTCGCCCGCGGGCTCCAGCTGGGAGAGCCGGTGGCCGTCATCGTCGCCTTCTCCGCCAGCGCCACCCTGGCGGCGATCACCGGCGGGATCCTCGTCTTCGGTGACCCCCTGGGCTCCGACGCCCTCGATGTCGTCGCCCGCTGCCTGGCGTTCGTCGCGGTGATCGCGGCGGCCGCATTGCTGCCGCTCGTGCCGCAGAAGGCCGGCGAGGCGCAGGTCGCCCCGCAGCCGGCCGCCTGAGCCCTGCAAGGGCGAGCGGGGCCTCTGCCCCTACCATCAGGGAAGTGCAGAGAAACCGCAACGGACGGTTGAGCGAGAGTGACTACGGCGATGGCTCGGCCGGCGTGGTCAACCCCCGTGCCCGCCAGCGGGCCTTCGCGATCGGCATCGTCCGCGACGGCGAACATCGGGAGGATCCGCTCGCGGAGCTGAAGGAGCTCCTGCGGACGGCCGGGGTCGCGACCGCGGGTGAGATGACCCAGGCACGCGATGCCCCCGATCCTGACCGCTACTTCGGCCGCGGAAAGCTCGATGAGCTGAAGCGCGAGATCGCCGCAGCCGACGCAAACCTGGTCGCCTGCGATGACGAGCTCGTACCGCGCCAGGAACGCAACCTCGAGCAGGCGCTCGGCGTCCCCGTGATCGACCGCACCGCGGTGATCCTCGACATCTTCGCCGACCACGCCCACACCGCCGAGGGCAAGCTCCAGGTCGAGCTGGCGCAGCTCGAATACAACCTCGCCCGCATGAGGGGGCTATGGACGCACCTCGAGCGCCTCGGAGCGGGTCGAATCGACGGCGGTATCGGCACCCGAGGCCCCGGGGAATCCCAGATCGAGACCGACCGCCGCCTCGCGCGTGACCGCATCACCGCCCTGCGGCGCCGGCTGGGCCGGGTGGAGCGCAACCGCGCGGTGATGAGGGCCGAGCGGGAGCGGGCGGCGCTTCCGACGGTCGCCCTCGCCGGCTACACGAACGCAGGCAAGTCGACGCTGCTCAACGGGCTCACCGGTGCCGGGGTCGGTGTGGGGGAGAGGCTCTTCCACACCCTCGATCCGACGACGCGCGCCTTCAGCTACGAGGGGCGCCGCTACCTGCTCACCGACACGGTCGGCTTCATCCGCAAGCTGCCCCACCAGCTGGTCGAGGCGTTCAAGGCCACCCTCGAGGAGACCGTTCTAGCCGACCTGGTCCTGCACGTGGTCGACGGATCGGAGCCCGAGCCCCAACGTATGGACTCGATCGCGGCAGCTGACCTTGCCCTCGATGAAATCGGTGCCGGCGACTCGCCCAGGCTCCTGGTCATGAACAAGGTCGATCTGCTCGACGACGAGGCCCGCCGCGAACTCCGGCTGCGCCATCCCGAAGCCGTGCTGGTCTCCGCGGAGACCGGGGAGGGGCTCGATGAGCTGAGGTCGAAGATCGCCCAGGCGATCAGCGTGACGCTTTCCCGAGTGGAGCTGCTCGTACCCTTTGATGCCGGTGATCGGCTTTCGGAGCTTCACGAGATCGCTGGCGACCTCGAGCGCGAGGATCGCCCGGACGGGGTTCTCGTTCGCGCGCGGCTTCCTGCCGCGCTCGCCGATCGCTTCGCCGACCTTGAGGTCAACGGCCGCGGCGGCCGATCGCGGAACGGCGCACACGCCGCAGACTGAGGCGGAGTCGGGCGCGCCCGTCGCCGTGGCGGTCGCCGACGAGCAGTTCTCCGGCGAGCCGATCGGCGCCCTGAAGTTCGTCAGGCTCGCCGAGGACGCCACACTGCCCACCCGGGCGCACGACGACGACGCCGGTCTCGACCTCTACGCGGCCGAGTCAGCCCGCCTCGCGCCTGGCGCTCGGGTGAGCGTCGGCACCGGCCTGGCCGTCCAGATCCCCGAGGGCCTCGGCGGCCTCGTGCTCCCCCGGTCGGGAATGGCTCTGAAGCACGGCGTGACCCTGGTGAACGCACCGGGACTGATCGACCCGGGATACCGCGGCGAGGTGCGCGTGCTCCTGCTCAACACGGATCGCACGCTCGACTTCCAGATCTCTCCCGGCGATCGCATCGCGCAGCTGCTGCTCGTCCCGGTGGCCCATGCCGGCCCGCGCCTCGCCGCTGCGCTCGATGAGTCGACCCGCGGCGAGGGCGGCTTCGGCTCGAGCGGCTTCTAGCTCAGGCTGAGGGCTGGCTGGACTCGGCCGCCGGCGGAGTGGAGTCGCCGAAGGAGACCTGCGGGGTCTCGCGCTCCGCCGCCTCGGTGATCTCGAAGTACTCCTTCTCCGAATAGCCCAACTGCTTGGCGGGGATCGAGCTCGGGAACTGCTGAATGCGGGTGTTGAACTGCTGCACGTTCGAGTTGTAGATCCGGCGTGAGGCCTGGATCTCGTCCTCGAGCTCCGAGAGCTGGCGCTGGAGCTGCTGGAAGTTCTCCGTGGCCCGCAGCTCCGGATACTGCTCGGCGACGACCCTCAGGCCACCGAGGGCGGCGGTCAATTGCCCCTCCGCCTGGCCGGCTTGGGCGGGTCCGCTGGCCTGCATGGCCGCGGCGCGCGCCTGGGTCACCTTCTCGAAGGTCTCGCGCTCGTGGGTCGCGTAGCCCTTCACCGTCTCGACCAGATTGGGGATCAGGTCGTGCCGGCGCTTGAGCTGGACGTCGATGCCGCTCCAAGACTCGCTCACGCGCTGGTTGAGGTTGACCAGGCTGTTGCGCATCAGGACGTAGATCAGCCCGGCCAGGAGCAGCAGCGCGACGATGATGATCACGATGACCATTGCTCGAAGATCCTAGCCCCTCGACGCTGCCCGCAGGGCGGAGTCGTGCGCGGCGACCTCGAATTGATCGTCGAGCGGCTCCAGCTCCGGCTCCGAGCCGGTCCGGCGGCCGATGGCCAGCGCGATCAGGCGGTCCGCCAGCCAGGCGTTCTTCGGCAGCAGGGGACCGTGCAGGTAGGTGCCGATCAGGTTGAGCCGCTTGACGCCCTCGCGCCCATCGCGTCCGTTGTTCCCATGCCCGTGCAGGACCCGGCCGAGGGGCTCGGCGGACGGGCCCAGATGCGTGCGTCCGCCGTGGTTCTCGAACCCGGCCAGCACACGGGGCCCCTCGCCGAGGTCCACCTCGATCGAGACATTGCCGATCAGGCGCCGCCCGGGGTCACGCACGGTCTCGAGGTCGGCGATGCCGAGACCGGCGATCGATTGCTCACCCAGCTGATAGCGGTGGCCAAGGAGCTGGTAGCCGCCGCAGACGGCAAGCAGAGCGGCCCCGTCGTCGACTGCGGAAGCGATCGCGTCCCGCTTGGTCTCGAGCATGTCCTGCGCCACCAGCACCTGGTCGCGATCCTGGCCGCCGCCGATGTAGATCAGGTCGTGCTCGGCGGGATCGAAGCCGTCGCCAGGCCCGGCGGCCGCATACTCGAACGGGATGCCCCGCCACTCGCTGCGGCGCTGGAGGAAGAGGATGTTGCCGCGATCGGCATAGATGTTCATCTGCTCGGGGTAGAGCGCGAGCAGCCGAAGGCCAGCCGCGCTCATGCGGGAACCTCGAGGAGCACGACCGTCGAATCGGCCTCACTGGGGCCATAGATGATCTGTCGTCGCCCCGCTCGTGCCAGCCCACAGTCCTCGGCCTCGAGCTCGAGGCGCTCGGGGCTCACTCGGTAGAGGAACTCGTCGTGCACCTGACGGTCCACCGCGCCCTCGGGCGAGACCCGCTCGCGGATCCGGCGGACGGTCAGGGCATCCTCACCCACCTGCACCCACAGCGGCTCGCTCGAGAACACCCAGTCGTCGATCTCGCGCATGTCGGGAAGAATCCGCGGGGCGGCCGTCCCCGCGCTGAGCATCGTCGATTCGTCGACGACCGTGAGGGCGATCGTGCCGCCGGGAGCCGTCAGCTCGCGCAGCCGCGCCAGCAATGGCGGACGGCCGTCTGCGTCGAGGAGCTGGATGACGTGCAGCGGCCCGATGACGAGACTCGGCCTCGCGGGAAGCCGGAGTTCGGCCGGGGAGGTGAGATCCGCACGCACGAGGGCGATCTCCGTCTCCGTCTTCTCTGCCTGGCTCCCCAGTTCGTCGAGCAGTCGATCGTCGCGGTCCATGGCGATGATCCGGTGACCCTGCTGGGCGAGCTGGACCGCGACCCGACCGGCGCCGGCTCCAAGCTCGAGAACCGGGCCTTTGGTCGCGGCGGCCAGCTCCATCCAGACCGGAACATCAGCCCCATAGGAGCCGAACTCCACCTGCTGCCAGATCGCGGCCTCGTTCATTGCCAGTAGTCCGGCGCCAGGCCGCGGTGGGCGAGCAGGGTGCGCAGCTCGATGAGGGCGGTGTACGTGGGCAGGGCGAAGAGCCGCCCGGGAGCGGCGGCGACGGCCTCGTCGAGAGATGCAGCGATCGGCTCCATCACCTCGATCGCCTCCTCGGGCCAGCCGGCGTATTTCAGCCGCAGAGCCATCTCCGGGGCCCGGGTGCCGGCGCAGACGACCCGGCGCACGCCGTCCGCGAGCAGCTCGAAGTCCGCGTCCCAGATCCAGGAGACGTCCCGGCCGTCGGCGATGCGGTCGTTGAGGGCCAGCCAGAGGTCGATGCCGCCGTCCTCCGCTTCCAGGCGCAGGGTCCGGAGGACCTCGTTCGCACCCGCCGGGTTCTTGATCAGCAGGGTGGAGACCGGTTTTCCTGAGACTTCGATGGTCTCTACCCGCCCGAAGACGGCCTTCATCGACTCGAGCCCCTGGCGGATCCCTTCGAGTGAGACGCCCGACCGCAGCCCCGCGGTGATCGCCCCGAGCGCGTTGTAGACGTTGTAGAGGCCGGGGAGGGGGAGCTCGAGGTCGAGATCGCCGTCCGGGGTGGTGACGTGGACGCTCGAACCGGAGATGCCGTGGAGCTCGATCTTCGTCGCCGCGACATCCGGCGTGGGTCGGTCCGCGTCGCAATTGGGGCAGGTGTAGTGGCCGAGGTGGCCGACGAAGGCGCGGTCGTAGACATAGGGGGCCCCGCAGCGGCGGCAATGCTTGGCGTCATGGGCGTGCTGGAGCTCGGGCAGGGCCTGCGACTCGTCCTCGATGCCGAAGTAGGTGACGCCCGGCCGGCGGCGCAGGTCTTCGTCTCGTCCCAGGTCCGCGATCAGCGGATCGTCGGCATTGAGCGCGAACTCGCACGATCCCTCCAGGCGCCTCACCAGCTGCGCCCACTCGTCCGCGAGGCGTTCGAGCTCGCCGTAGCGATCGAGCTGGTCACGGAAGAGGTTTCCGAGAACCAGCAGACGGGGGTGCAGCTGCGGCGCCACCCTTGGCAACCACGCTTCGTCGAGCTCGAAGAGCCCCTCGTCGCCCGACTGCTCGAGGAGGGCGGTGGCCACCCCCCAGTGCATGTTCGAGCCGGCGCGATTGTGGATCGGGATGCGCCCGTCGGCGCGGAGGATGCCTGCGATCATGCCCGCCGTCGTCGTCTTGCCGTTGGTGGAGCTGACCACGATCGACCCGCGCTGAAGCTGGGCGGCGAGCCGCTCGATCGCGTCCGGCTCCATCCGAACCAGGAGCCGGCCGGGAAGGGTCGTGCCGCCACCGCGCCCGCTGCGACGGCTCATGGCCCCCACTGCGCGGGCGACGCCGCGTTTCGCGGTGAACATCGCGCTCATCGCGGCCGGAGGTTAGGGGCCGGGGACTCTCGCCCCACCTCAGTTCGGCGGGCCGATCAGCGGGCCCGGCGGAGCGATCACCTCGAGTGCCTGCGGCAGGACCCTGAGGCTCGCGGGCAGGTCCGTGAGGTGCTCGCCGTCCGCGTAGACGGCGAAGTCGCGGTCGGCGCGGATCTCGACGGTCGACGCGCGGCGCTCCGTGACCTCCTCGTTTTCGACGTGGGTTCCCTTGAAGGCCTTCGGCAGGCCCCGTGCGTATCGCAGCTTGCTCACGTCGCTGACCGTGACCACGTCCAGCATCCCGTCGTCCAGCTCCGCGTGCGGGGCGATGAACATGCCGCCGCCGAAGGCGCGGCTGTTGGCCGCGGCGACCGAGTACCCCCGGTATGAGATCGGATCGCCGCCATCGAGGATCAGGGTGAAGCTCGCGGGCCGCCAGGCGATCAGGGCGCGGATAGCCGCGTAGAAGTAGACGAGATTGCCCTTGACGATCCGGGCTTCGTTCGCGATTCGGTTCGCGTCGGAGTCGAAGCCGCAGGAGGCGACGCCGAGGAAGCGGCGACCGTTCGCCTCGCCCACGTCGATCCTCCTGGTCTCGCTCGCGGCGAGAAGGGCGACCGCGCCGGCCGGGTCGGAGGGAATCCCAAGGACGCGGGCGAGGTCGTTCCCGCGGCCGCCGGGGATGATCCCCAGCGTCGCCTTCGTGCCGGCAAGCGCGCCGCCGACCTGACCCACCAATCCATCCCCGCTCATGACGACAGGGACCTCTCCGGCGGCCGCGGCCCGCTTCGCCTCGTCGATCCCGTGCTCCAGGCTCCGGGTCCTGACCACTCGATAGGGGAGGGAGCGGCCGCGCAGCTCGCGCTCTGCCTCGGGCAGAAGCTCGAGCGTTCGCCCTCCGGCCGAATGCGGGTTGACGAGCAGAAGGTGGGTGCGGCTTGAATCGATTCGGTGAATCTATTCAGGCGAGCCGTCTGGACGACGGGCGATGAAATAGGTCCCTTGGGCGGCCTCGCCAGTCTCCGTCGATCCGATCCCGTGCTTGCGGAAGCCGCGGCGGAGCACCGAGTCGGGGGTGTAGAACGGAGTGCTCGGGCCCCAGCTCGTCGCGATGACGACATGGCCGCCGGGGCGAAGGATGCGGGCGATCTCCGAGAAGAAGGGCGGCATGTTGAGTTGGGCGACGAGGTCGAAGGAGTCGTCCTCGAACGGGAGGTGTGAGGCGTCGGCGACCTTGAACGCGACCCTTCCCTCGGGATCGAGTCCGATCCGCGCCTGTGCGCGGCGGACCATCTCCTCCGAGAGGTCGACTCCCCGGACACGGGCGTGGGGGAACTCGCGGGCGATCAGCAGCGCGCCGTCACCGAGGCCGGTTCCGATGTCGAGCGCGCGCTCGGGCTCGGGCCGCACGTGAAGCAGCGCGGCCGCGCGGGGAGCGAGGTGGTCGGGCCCGGAGCGGTCCACGCGCTCGTCCCAGGTGGACGCCATCCCCTCCCAGAAGCGGTGACTCCAACCCTTCAGCAGGGGCCAGAGAAAGGGGGCCCTCGAGATGACGAAGCTGATGGCCCGGCCGATCAGCTGAACGCGCCGCGGGGGCGGGGAGGGGTCGGAGGCTGGCGCCGATGGCACGCCGCGATGATGGCAGGCGCCGGGGGTTAGCCTTCGCCGCTCCTTGACCGCCGCCCGCACAACGATCGCGATCGGTCTCGCCGTGTTTCTGGTGACCGGATGCGGCGGCGGGGGAGGGGAGACCTCGACCACGACGAGTCTCCCGGCCGGGTGCAGCGTGTTGCAGGCGCCCCCGCCGAAACAGGTTCAACTCTCAGCGCCGACCAAGACCCTGCGCGGTCCAGCGACCGCGACTGTCGAGTCCAGTTGCGGCAGCTTGACCATCGCCCTCGACGTCGCGCGGGCTCCGAAGACGGCGTCCTCATTCGCCTACCTCGCCCGTCAGGGGGTCTACAACGACACGATCTTCCACCGGATCATTCCCGGGTTCCTGATCCAGGGGGGCGACCCGACCCAGACCGGCAGCGGCGGCCCCGGCTACTTCGTGGAGGAGCCCCCGCCGCGCAACCTCTCCTACACGCGGGGGATCGTCGCGATGGCCAAGAGCTCGGCGGAGCCGCCGGGCCGCTCGGGAAGCCAGTTCTTCGTCGTCACCGTGCCCGACGCCGGGCTCACGCCCGACTCCGCGCTCGTCGGGAAGGTGACCAGAGGGTTCGACGTCGTACAGCGCATCGAGCAACTCGGGACGTCGGCCGGCGTGCCCCAGGCTCCGGTCGTCATACGCCGGGTGACGATCCGGGGCGGCTGATGCCGGCCGAGGGGAATGTGTCGGAGGCGCGTCCGTTCGAGGTCGACTCGGGCGGTGCGCATATCTTCGGCGAGGAGGTGGGAGACGGACCCGCGGTCGTCCTGCTGCACGGGCTGACGGCCACCCGGCGGTACGTGCTGCACGGATCCGCGACCCTCGCGCGACGGGGGTACCGGCTGATCTCCTATGACGCCCGCGGACACGGGGAGTCCTCGGCGGCTCCGACGGGGCAGGGTTATGGATACCCGGAGCTGACGAGCGACCTGGCGGCCGTCCTCGCCGACCGCTGTCCCGACGAGCACCCCGTCCTCGCGGGCCACTCGATGGGTTGCCACACGGCGGTCTCCTACGCGCTGAGCAATGCGGAATCGGTGGCCGCGCTGGTGCTGGTGGGCCCGGTGGCACTCGGGCTCCCGACCAGCGAGGAGCGGCTCGGCTACTGGGACCGCCTGGCCGACGGACTCGAGCGCGACGGAGTCGATGGATTCATGGAGGCGTATGAGTCGAGCCTCGATGCCGCTCCCGAGTGGCGAGAGACCGCGTTGCGGATCACACGCGAGCGGATGGAGCGCCACCGACACCCCGAGGCCGTCGCGCAGGCGCTCAGGGACGTGCCTCGCTCGCAGGCCTTCGAGGGGCTGGCCGAGCTCGAGACGCTCGACGTCCCGTCGCTCGTGGTGGCGAGCTACGACGATGCCGACCCCGGCCATCCCTACGCCATCGCCGAGGCCTGGGCGGAGCGGCTGCCCGAGGCCCGTCTGGTCAGCGAGCAGCCGGGTGAGTCCCCGCTGGCATGGCAGGGGGGCCGGCTCTCACGCGTGATCGCCGACTTCCTGTCCGAGCCGCGGATTCAGGCGCGGCTCGACTAGCTGGGCCGGTCCTCGAGCCGGATCACGAGCCGTAACCCGGACCAGATCTCGTCGATCGCTGCGACCTTGTTGTCGACCAGGCGGTTCGCCAGGCCGAGCTCGCGCGCCGCGTCCTCGGTCATGTCCGTCTTCACTCCGGAGGCGCGCTTGGGCCAGGCGATCCACAGTCCCGCGGCGGGGCTCATCGCGCGCCGGAGGGCGGGCAGACGGCTCTCGAGTTGGGCCCGCCTCTTGGTGAAGAAGACGATGACGTCGAGCGGGCCGCCGGCACGGGACCTGATGGTCACGTCCCCGGGCAGCGCGCCGAGCAGCTCCCGGAACCCCTCCGGGGCCCCTGGAAAGGCGACGCGGTGCCCCTCCTTGATCCCGAGCTTCTTGGCGAGTGGGGTGCCCGAGTAGCCGGCCATGCGGCCAACGTATATTGCGGGGGCATGAGCGAGGACGACGGCAACCCGATCCACTACGCCGCCGTGAAGCGGGGAACGCCGGTGTACGCCTCGGATGGCGAGCGAGTGGGCGTCGTCGACGAGGTCGTCGACAACTACCGGGAGCACATCCTCGACGGATTCGTGATCGAGGGGACCGACGGCGAGCTGCGGTTCGTGGACGCCCCGGAGGTGTCGCGAACCGCGGAGCGAGCCGTACGGCTCACGATCGACTCCGCCGTCGCGGCCCAGCTGCCACCCCCGGAAAAGGCGGCGCCGAACTTCACTCCTCGACGGACCGGGCGGCTCGGGAAGCTCCTGGGCGGCAACTGGCGGAGACGCTAGACGCCGAGGCCCTTCTTGAGCAGCCTGGCGTTGCGGATCGCGTAGCCCTCCCAATCGTTGTTGAAGTAGGCGAACACCTCGGTGTCGCGGCGCCACTGGGCGATTCGGCGAACCCAGGTTTCGATCTCCGCCTTCGAGTAGTTGCCGTGGCGGCCGCGCCGGCCGTGGTGAAACCGGATGTAGGTCCAATCGGTCGTCCGCACATGCGGTGTCTTCACCCAGCGAGACGATTCGTCGCCGATGACGAGGGCGACGCCGTGCTCCCGCAGCTGCGAGTACACCTCATCGGCGAACCAGCTCTCGTGGCGGAACTCGAAGGCGTGACGACCCGGGGGCAGCTTGGGGAGCGAATCCGCCAGCCGCTCGTCATCCCGGTGGAAGTTCGGGGGGAACTGCCAGAGGACGGGGCCGAACTTGTCCGTCTCCGTCAGGCCGTCGAGGGCCTCATAGAAGCGCCTGGTGCCCTGCTCGACCAGTGTGAGCCGCTTGATGTGGGTGACGTAGCGGCTCATCTTCACGGCAAAGCAGAAACCGTCGGGACTCTGCTCGAGCCAGCTTCGGATGGCGGCGGCCGAGGCGAGCCGGTAGAAGGTGCTGTTGATCTCCACAGTGTCGAACTGGCTCGCGTAGTAGGTCAGCCACGCCCGCTGCGGGACGCCCTGTGGATAGAAGAGCTCGCGCCAGTGCGGGTACACCCAGCCCGAACAGCCGACGTGGACCGGCCGGCTCAACTACCCGTTGCCGTTGCGCAGGACCAGGATCGCGATGTCGTCGCGGAGCTCGCTGCCATGGCGCTCGATCGCGGCCTTCGCCAGCCTCTCCGCGATCTCATCGGCGCTCTTTCCCGTCGAGACGGCAACCTGGTCCTTGAACCAGTCGGGGTCGCCCCGCTTGGCGCGGTTGGCGATGTCGAGCACACCGTCCGTGTAGAGGATCAGGGAGTCCCCGACGCCCAGCGTGTCCTCGACGTCGGCGAGCGTGGGCGAGGGCAGCACGCCGAGAATGGTCCCGGGCTCTCCGATCGACTGCACCTGGCCGTTTTGGCGCAGGATGATCGGCAGCGGATGGCCTCCGAGGGCCACCGTCACGCGCGCCTCGCCGTTTCCGTTGGCCGGCGCCTGGATCCGGGCGAGTGCCGCGGTGCAGAACCGGAAGTCGTCCCGCTCAGAGTTGATCGAGTCGTGCAGCGCCCGCAGGACGTCGCTCGGCGAACGGTCCGGGGAGCTGGCGGTGCGGACGGTGTAGCGGGCCAGAGCCGTCAGCGAAGCTGCCTCCGGGCCCTTGCCGCAGACGTCGCCGATCACGGCGGACCAGGTTCGAGATCCGCTGGGGAAGACGTCGTAGAAGTCGCCGCCCACCTCGTACGCCTCGCCCGCGGCGAGGAACCGGGAAGATACTTCGAAGCCGGTGATCTGCGGCAGGGACCGCGGCAGCAGGCTGTGCTGGAGAACGGCGGCGATGTGGCTCTGCTGCTCGTGCAGCCGGGCGTTGTCCAGCGCCAGCCCGGCGCGGTCGGCGAGCCGCTGCGCGGTGCGGCGGGCGGTCTCGTCGAATGCCTTGGCCGGCCGCATGATCCAGAGCGTGAGGGCGCCAAGGACGGCGCCGCGGGCTCCGAGGGGCAGCACGACGCAGGACCTGAAGCGATACCGGCGAAGCGTCTTTCGTTCGTTCTCGCGCGGCGCGATCTCATCGATCTGCGCATCCGAGAGCTGATCGAGGTACTTGGTCTCGCCGGTGCGGATCACCTCGGCAACCGGGTGCGGGCCGTGCGGGTCGATCGGGGCGTCCCGCCGGAGCCTGACCATCACGTCTGCGACCTCGCTGCCGCGGCTCTGGGCGGCCATGCGCTCGATCACGCCCTCGGGCGTGATCATGTCGACCAACGCCACATCACCGAGGCTGGGGACCGCGAGCTCGGCCAGGTGCTCTGCGCGTTCCCTCTGATTGAGGGCGTCCTCCATCAGCGCGCCGGCCTCGGCGAGCAGCTCGGACGCCGCGGTCTCGCGGTTGAGGCGGGCCCGCAGGTCCGCAACCCAAATGCCGCAGGCGGCTCCGGCGAGCACCACCGCGCTCGAGACCCAGCGCTGGCCCTCGTCGATTCCGCCCCAAAGCGGCGACAGCAGGGCCAGCACGATGCAGAAGACCGCGACGACCGCCGTCTCGGGCAGCGAGGCGCTCATCGCGGCGATCACGGGCGGGATTGCGAGCAGGCCGATGAATACCAGCGGGCCACCGACCACGGCGTCGATCACGACGATCGCCGTGGCGAGCAGCATGGCGACAAGCGCCGGGCCGGAGATCTCCTGCAGGCTGCTCAGGCTCGGCGCAGGCGTCACCAGCTCCCGGTCCCGGACAGGCATTGCCCAATCCTAGTTCTGTCCTGCCCAATAGCCGGTACACGGGGCTGCCCCAGGGCGTTCCTGCGGCGACTTCACATAATCCGCGTTCCCGTGCATTCCCTCAGGCTGGCGCCATGGGCCGAGCGTCTCTAGCCCACCCGCTCGATCGCCGCAGAGGATTCCCGCCGGTCGATCAGGTCGAGCACCGCTTCCTCGATCGGCCGCTGGATCTCCGGCCAGTCCGCGGGGTCTTCGGGCAGCTGCTCGAACACACCGCCGACGGTGAGGCCGCCGTCGAAGCGATCGAAGACGCGCGGATCGATGTAGGAGGCGCGACAGACGGCAGGCGTGTTGCCGAGGTAGTCGGAGACCTGCTTGACAGCGTCCCGCTTGGAGCGGTTGCGGCCTCCCTTGGTGCTTATGTCGCGATCGCGAGCGGAGCCGGCGAGCGTGACGGCAGCGAGCACCGTCGCGTTCCAGGTCCTGAAGTCCTTGGCACTGTGGTCCCGGCCCACGGTGTCCTTGATGTAGTCGTTGATGTCGTCCGAGCGGATGTCACGCCACTCGCTTCCGTTGCGGTAGGCGAGCAGCTCGTGACCACCTTCCGTCCGCTCTCGCAGCGTCTTGACGAGGCGGAAGACGTTCGGGTCGACGATCGTCTGAACTCGCCGCTTACCGCCCTTCGCCTCGTAGTCGAACGTGAGGGTCTTTCCCTCGACGTGGACATGCCGTTTCCGCATCGTGGCGAGCCCGTAGGTCTCGTTCTCGACGGCATAGTCCTCGGAGCCGATCCGGAAGAAGCCACGATCCAGCAGGCGCACCGCGCAGGCCAGCACCCGGTCCCGTGACACCTTGCGCCTTCGCAGGTCCCGCTCAACTCGCTCGCGCAGCTTCGGCAGGGAGTTGGCGAAGTCGAGCATGTCCTCGAACTTCTGACGGTCACGCCGCTCTCTCCAGAGGTCGTGGTAGCGGTACTGCTTGCGGCCCTTCGCGTCGAGACCCGTGGCCTGGATGTGGCCGAGTGAGTCGGCGCAGATCCAGACGTCCTCCCAGGCCGGCGGGATCGCGAGGGCCCTGATGCGCTGGACGACGTCCTCGTCGCGGATCCGCTCCCCGGTTGTCTCGTCGATGTATTCGAACCCCTTTCCCCTTCTTCGCCGGGTGATGCCGGCGGTGGCGCAGTCGACGTGTCTCAGTCGGGGCATCTCGGTGCACGACTACCCCGCGGGGGCAATAGTTAGCCAATGGCGATCTTCGTCGGCACCTCGAGCTGGGCGGATCCGGGCTTCGTCGAGTACTGGTACCCGAAGGGCCTCCCGGCCGACGAGCGCCTGGACTTCTACGCCGAGCGCTTCGACGCGGTCGAGCTCAACTCGAGCTTCTACGCGATCCCGG
>DASTAI010000019.1:0-7597 GCA_035712865.1 Solirubrobacterales bacterium | reverse complement strand
GCTGCCCCCGCCCGGAAGCTGGACGCTCGGAGCTCTCGGCGTCTGAATCGAGGGGACTGAGGGGCTGCTGGAGCCGCCGCCGGAGCCTCCTCCGGTGCTCGCGCCCGTACCGGACCCATCGACGGTCCCCGTGGAGGGGTCACCGCCACCGCCGGCGTTTCCACCACCGGCCGGTGAGTCACTCCGCCCCGAGCCGGTGCTCGGGGTTGCGGTGGTGGAGGCGCTCGCGAGCGCGAGGACGGAGTGGTTCAACCCCGCGGTGGGCTGCGTGGGGGCCGACGCAGGAGCCGAGCTGGGACCGCTGGTCAGGGCGGAGAGACCCCCGGCGACGCCCGAAAATCCGGTTCCGAACCCGATCGCGGCCGCCACTGCGACAGGAACGGCCAGCAGGGCCGCTCCCGCAACTCCGCGCGCCACGATCCGTCGGCGCCATGACGCAAGCAATCCATTACCCATGGTGGTCCCCTCGCGGGCGTAGTGTACGGGCTTCAACGGGGCTAATCAAAAAAGATGAGATTCAACCCATCTTTGACTTCGCGTCTGCGAATCGGCTTTCTGGTGCTGTTCGCTTTACTCCTGCTCGTTTCGTTGCTGGGGGTGGGGCGGCTTTTCCAGGTCCGCGTCAACTACGAGGACGACATCTCGCGGTTCTTCCAGCTCGAGCTCGAGAGTGAGCGCCTCCGTTCCGCGTTCATCCTGGAGCAGGCAGCCGTGAGGCCACCCACAGGGCAGAAGCTACCCAGCCAGGCCGAGATCAACCGCGCGGCCGCCAACTTCTCTGACGCCGTCAACCGCGCCCGGGACCTGACCGGCGACGACGCCGATCTCACCTCCGACCTCAACCAACTCGTCGCCCAGGAGAGCGCCTGGCGCAAGAAGGTCGCCGAGCCGCTGGTCCACGGCAATATCCCGCCACCGGGCGTTGAGACCGCCCAGACCAAGGCGGTGACCGACAGCGGGCAGAAGCTCGCCGACGGCACCCGCGACGCCCGAGACGCCTCCCGCGACCACGCCCGAACCGAGACTCGCAACACGACACTGCTCGTCGCGGCGGGACTCGCCGGGGCGTTGCTGGCCGCGCTCATCCTGTTCTCCGGCCTGATCAACTCGATGCGGGCCCCACTCGGGCGCTTGGTCGAGGGGGCCAGGCGGCTCGCGGGCGGGGACCTCCGCACGCGCGTCGAGGTCGGCGGCCCGGTCGAGATCGCCACGCTGGGGCGCGCCTTCAACGAGATGGCGAACTCGCTCGAACGCGACGCTCGAGAACGCGATCGCGTGGAGCAGATGAAGGACGACTTCGTGCTCACCGTGTCGCACGAGCTGCGCACGCCGGTGACCGTGGTCAAGGGCTTCGCCGAGATGCTGACTGCCCAGCGAGAGTCGCTCAACTCCCGCCAGTACGAGGCCGCCGAGGTGATCGCCGAGAGCTCGGCCCAGCTCCAGAAGATGATCAACGACCTCCTCGACCTGGCGCGAAGCGACGCCGGCAAGCTTCGGATCGAGCTCCATCCGACCTCGGTGGGCGCGCTGGTTCAGCGAGTCGGCCGCCAGATGGGGCCCCACTTCGAGGAGCGCGGCCAGAGCTTCGCGGTCAGCGTCGAGAAGGACCTCCCCGAGATCGACGCGGACGCCGACCGCATCGCACAGGTGCTCGCCAACCTGCTGACGAACGCCAACAAGTACTCGCCGGAGGGCGCGGAGGTCAAGCTCGCGGCCGCGCGGGTGGGCGATGAAATCGAGTTCGCCGTCGCCGACAACGGACCCGGCCTCGGCGAGGAGGAGCTCGCACACGTCTTCGACCGTTTCTGGAGAGCGCAAAGCGGCGAGACACAGGAGGTGGGCGGAACCGGCCTCGGACTCGCGATCGCAAAGTCGCTCGTGGACCTCCACGGAGGCGCGATCTCCGCAAAATCGAGCGAAGGGGAGGGCGCTACCTTTCGCTTCGTGCTGCCAATCGCCAAGGATGGCCGACCGACGCGGACGGAACCCGCGAGCAGGACGAAAGCGGGAGCGCCGACTTGACGCGCCTCCTCGTCGCCGATGACTCGGAGACGGTTCTGCTGATGCTCCAGCGGCGGCTGGAGATGGAGGGCTACGACGTGGTCACGGCCACGGACGGCATCGAGGCTCTCGAGCGCCTTCGGGAAGCCGGCGCGAATGAGCCCGACGTGATCCTGCTCGACGCGATGATGCCCAACAAGTCGGGCACCGAGGTCCTCGAGGAGCTGCGGGGATCGGGATCGGAGATCCCGGTCTTGATGATCTCGGCCCACCTGGACGCCCAGGAGCCCGATCGGATGCGCAGCCTGGGGGCCAGCGACATCGTCCCCAAGCCGTTCGAATGGGACGACCTGATCGGGAAGATCGAGGAGCTGGCCGGAACGCGGACGCCCGCGGACGGCGACTCGAACTAACTGCGGGCGATCTCCATCCGGATCTGCTTGCCCTTGAGCTTCGTGCCGTCGAGGTACTCGACCGCACGCTCCGCTTGATCCGCGGCCACCTCGACGAATGAGAAGCGGTCCAGGACGCGGATCGAGTGGATCGCGTCCTGCGGCAGTACGGCGCCCTCGCGCAGCGCCCAACTCAGGTCCTCCTCGTCGATCCCGCCGCTCCGGCCACGGTTGACGAACAGCTTCACCGAGCCGTTGCCCGCCGCCGGGGGCGGGCCCTCGTGGTGGCGCGGGGTCGGCGCGTGCTCGAGGCGCTCCTCCGGTCGCTCCCACTCGCCGATGTGAGCCTTCACCACCCGCTCGATCTCTCTCAGCTCGCCCTCCTGCTTGGAGGTGACGAACGTGATCGCCCTCCCCGTCCGGCCAACCCGCCCGGTGCGGCCGATTCGGTGCACATAGACCTCGGGGTTGTTCGGCATGTCGTAGTTGATGACATGCGTGACGTGCTCGATGTCGAGGCCGCGGGCCGCGATGTCGGTGGCGACGAGGAGCGGCGTCTTGTGCTCCTTGAACGAGATCATCACCCCGTCGCGCTGTCCCTGGCTGAGGTCGCCGTGGAGCGCCTTGACGCGCAGCCCGTCATCCGCCAGCTGCTTGCCGAGTCTCGCCGCCCCGATCTTGGTCCGCACGAAGATGATCGCCTGCTCGGGCTCCTCCGCTCTCAGGACCTCCTCGAGTCGCTCCAGCTTCTTCCGCGGCTCGACCTTGACATAGGCCTGCTCGACCGAGTCGACCGTCAGCTTTCGCGGCGTCACGCGGATGGTGACCGGGTCGTACATGTACTGCTCCGCGAGCTTCGCGACCGGGCCGGGCATGGTCGCCGAGAAGAGCAGGGTCTGGCGCCCGCTCGGGCACATCCGCAGGATGCGCTCGACGTCCTCGATGAAACCCAGGTCGAGCATCTCGTCGGCCTCGTCGAGCACCACGTAGCGCGCCGCAGTCAAGACCAGGGACTGGCGCGAGATCAGGTCCATCATCCGGCCGACCGTCGCCACCACGATCTGGGCGCCGGAGCGCAGCCGCGACTGCTGGTCGCGGATCGGCGCACCACCGAAGACCGCGACGACGTTGACGCCCTCGAGGTGCTCGGCGTATGCCCGCAGGGCCTGCGTCACCTGGATGCAGAGCTCGCGGGTGGGGGTCAGGACGAACGCCTGCGTCTCCTCGTTCTCGGGATCGATGTACTCGAGCATCGGCAGGCCGAACGCCGCGGTCTTGCCGCTGCCCGTCTGCGCCTGCCCGATCACATCGTGGCCGCCGAGGACCTCGGGGATCGCGCGCGCCTGGATCGGGGTCGGCTCGGCGTAGCCCAGCTCGTTCAGGGTCTGCAGCAGGCCCTCGGACAGGCCGAGGTCGGAGAAGGAGGTCGCGTCCTGCTCCGCATCAGCGGTCGCGCTCTCGCGCGCACTTGCGTCGATGTCGTCGTTCATCAGGAGGAGGGATCGAGCAGGAGCTTGCCGGTCGTGCCGCGCTCCTGGATGTCCTCGTGCGCCCGCCCGGCCTCGCTGAGCGGATAGGTGTTGCCAATCACGACCTCGAGGTCGCCGGAGGCGACCGCACCGAGCAGGTCGCCGATCATCGAGACGACCAGCTCTCGCTTCCTGGCGACCAGCGCGACCAGCCAGAAGCCAAGGACGGATTTCGAAGTCTGGAGCAGATAGTTGGTGTGCACCTCGCTGGGCTCCCGAGCCGCGTTGCCGAACACCACCATGCGTCCGAGCATGCCGAGGGAGGCCAGCCCGCCCTCGAACCCGGCTCCGGACATGTGGAGGACGACGTCTACCTTCTCGCCGCCGTTCGCCTCGAGGATCGCCTCCTTGAGGTCCTCCGCGCGGGAGTCGGCGGTGGCGTCGGCCCCGAGCCTCTCCGCGTGCGCGCGCTTCTCCTCGCTCGAGGCCAGTCCGATCACCTTGGCCCCGGCGCGCTTCGCCAGCTGCACCGCGAGCGACCCGGTTCCACCCGCAGCCGCCTCGACCACGACGGTTTCGCCCTCCTCGATGTGGGCGCAGTAGTGGAGCAGGGCATGCGCGGTGAGACCCTGGAGCAACAGCCCCGCGGCCTGCTCATCGCTGACCTCGTCCGGCAGCGGCACCAGCAACGCCTCCGGCACGAGTGCCTTCTGGGCATAGCCGCCGTTGTTGATCAGGGCGGCGACCCGGCGGCCGTCAGCAGTGGTTCCGGCGATCTCAGCACCGGGCACGAGCGGCAGCTCCTGCTCGGCGAGATAGTCGTTGCGGATCGCGTGGGTATCGGCCCAGTTGATCCCGGAGCGGTTGACGTCCACGACCACCATGCCGTCGGTGGGGTCCGGATCGGGCAGATCGACCAGCTTCAGCTGCTCTGGCCCGCCGAACTCCTCGATCTGAATAGCCTTCACTCCCGAAGCGTATGGCACTGACCGTCGTGGGCAGCATCGCGTTCGATTCCGTGCGCACCCCGTTCGGGGAGCGCGACAGGATGCTGGGTGGGTCCACCGTCCACTTCAGCCTGGCCGCGAGCTTCTTCACCGAGGTCAGGGTCGTCGGCCCGGTCGGCGACGACTTCGGGGACGACGACCTCGCGGTCCTGCGGGACCGCGGCGTGATCACCGAGGACATAGAGCGGATCTCCGGAGGCCAGACGTTCTTCTGGCGAGCCCACTACGAGTACGACATGAACGTCGCCCACACCGACGACACGCAGCTCAACGTCTTCGCCGACTTCGACCCGAAGCTCTCGGACGCGGCGAAGCGGTCCGAGCTTCTCTTCCTCGGGAACATCGATCCCCAGCTCCAGCATCGGGTGCGCGACTCTTCCGGCGCCGAGTTCGCCGCCCTCGACTCGATGAACTTCTGGCTCGAGAGCGAGCGTGCTTCCCTCGTCGCGGCGATCGGCGAGGTGGACTGTCTGATGCTCAACGACGCCGAGATCCGCGAGCTCACGGGAGAGCCCAACCTTGCCCGCGCCGCCCGGGCCGCGATGGAAATGGGGCCGGGGGTCATCGTCGCGAAGCGAGGCGAGTACGGAGCAGCCCTGTTCTCATCGGAGGGGCTCTTCGCGATCCCGGGCTACCTGCTGGAGGACGTCCGCGATCCGACCGGGGCGGGCGACTGCTTCGCGGGCGGCTTCCTCGGCTACCTCGACAGCCGGCGGGCGGCGGGCGACTCCGTGCGCGATCCCGCGATCCTCCGCCAGGCGATGGCCTATGGCTCGGTGCTGGCGTCGTTCAACGTCGAGGATTTCGGAACCGACAGGATCCAGCGCCTGACCAAGGACGAGATCGAGGCCCGACTGCGGGACCTGCAGCAGATCACTCGCTTCGAGATCGAATCGGCTCAGACGAACTAGCTGCGTCAGGAGCCTCTGCACTTGGCTCTACCAAGCGGTATGCGGCATGCGTGTCCCGAGCCGTGTCCCCATCCCATCCTTCTTCGTCGCTTGTCTTGACGTCCTTGAGCATCGACAGGCGCCGATTGGTGACCATACCCAGCTGCCTGAGATTTCCGACGACAACGCGCGCCCTTGCCCGCGAGATACTGCCTTGGCGATGTCGGAGGAGAACGTCGAGGCGTTCAGAAGGGGCTACGCGGCGGTCAATCGCGGCGACCTTGAGGGCCTCCTTGCGACCGTCCACCCCGAGGTGGAATTCACCTCGCTGATCGCCGAGGCAGAAGGCGAGACCTTCCACGGGCACGACGGAGTGCGGCGCTGGTGGACTGAGGTTGTGCTTCCGCTCGGCGGACTGAACGGCGAGCCTGCGGAGGTTCGCGACCTCGGGGACACCGTGCTCGCACGGGTGCTCGGGACATATCGCCCAAGGGGGGTCGCGGTACGCCAGACGGTCTGGCAGGTGATCCGCTTCCGCGAGGGGATGGCGACGGGGTGGCAGTTCTTCCGCACGGAGGAGGAGGCCCTCGAAGCCGCCGGGCTTTCGGAGTAGGTCCTCCATCTCATCCGTTTGAGTAGAGGGGCGGTGCGGTCGATAGCTTGTCTTGGAGCGGTTCTCCAGGGGATGGGGGGCCGCTCCATTTGAATCGGGTCCTCCCCTCCCGGTTGATCAACCCGTAACCCTGCACCCCGGCTCGACGCTGAGTTAGGTGGGAGCGGCCCCTGGGGGATGTAACGCGATACGGGACCGCTCCCGGTGGGGGTACCACCATGAGTGGCGGTCCACATCGCGCAAGAACCGCCCTCTGGACGAACGTGTTAGCGGATGCAACTCGCCGGTGGCGGGGCATCCTTTTCCGGTGGCGGGGCATCCTTTTCACCCGGTTCCACGCCTCGAACCCGCCGGCCTGTCGGAGCAGGGCGCCGACACCGTCACGGCCCGCGCCCCTCCCAATCGGCGGTATTTCAGGCGTCGGCCGGAGGGTCGCAACCCTCCCCATACACGGGCCTACGCGGGGCAAATCCCCCGTGTGGTGATTGTTCTCGCACCCCCCTCCCCTCCTGTTATCCCGCCGGGGGCTTCTCCACGTCTGGGTGCGTTCGCCGCGAGATACTGGGGAGGCGATGTCCGAGGAGAACCTGGAGATCACGAGGCGCGCCTACGAGGCATTCAACCGTCGCGACTTCGAGGCTCTTGTCGCTATCTGGGACCCCAACATCGAGTGGCACCAGTTCACCCAGTTCCCAGACCGGGGCGTGTACCGGGGAGTCGAGGAGGTCCGTGACCGCTTTTTGAAGACGCAGTTGGTCGAGCAGTTTGGGGACTTCAGGATCGACATCGAGGAACTGGTCGATGCTGGCGACCACGTGGTGATGATCGGGTTTATCGATGCCCACGGAACCGCCAGCGGAGTTCCGATCCGGCTTCGCGTCGTGAACATTCTTGAACTGCGAGACGGCAGGCTGGTCCGCGCTTATGACGCGTCTGGCCCCAGCCAAACCATGAGTCAATAGGCGATGTCGGAGGAGAACGTCGAGCTTTACCGGCGGGGAATCGAGGCTTTCAACAGGCGGGACCTCGACGCATTTCTCGCGCTGGCTCATCCTGACGTCGTGGGGATTGCGCGAGTCACCGCGATCGAGGGCCGCTCCTATCGGGGGCACGACGGCACCCGCGAGTGGTGGGTGGATCTTCTCGGTGTCTTCCCCGACTTCAGGATCGAGATCGATTGGGTGCGCGACGCCGGAGACCGGACGGTCTCCGAACTGCGCAACAG